>CAZGYL010000047.1:10732-14800 GCA_964529985.1 uncultured Planctomycetia bacterium
GAGAAGTCGGACTCTTTAGGATGTGCCGCAAGATTTGATGCGCTTGGTGGCCGCAGAGGTATAGACGGGATAGCTCTTCTCGCGTCTTCCCCCCTCACGCACTTTTCACATCTATTGGGTGCGGAATGCTTGTTCGGAGGAAAGACGCGAGAAGTCGGACTCTTTAGGATGTGCCGCAAGATTTGATGCGCTTGGTGGCCGCAAAGGTATAGACGGGATAGCTCTTCTCGCGTCTTCCCCCCTCACGCATTCCTTATATTACCGGGCGTAGCGGCGCGGATCTATCCCGTACTTGCGGATCTTGTAGCCCATGATCCTCTGGGTTGTGCCCAGAGCACGCGCGGCTTTTGCAATAACGCCGCGCGCGGACTTAAGTGCGTCGCATATAAGATCCCGCTCGTACGCCTCGACAAGCCCCTTAAGATCTCCCTTGGTTGCAGTGCCCGTTGCTTCGGCCGTCTGCAGAGTGGGCGGCATGTGGTGCGGGTGGATCACCGATCCGTTCGCAACAAGCACCGCACGCTCAATGCAGTTCTCGAGTTCTCTGACGTTGCCCGGCCAGTGGTAAGCCATGAGCATATCGATTGCAGCGCTCGAGAGCCTTCGAATCGGCTTGCCGAACTGCTTCGCGTATTTCTCCAGAAAGTAATCGGCAAGAAGCACGATATCGCTCTTCCGTTTCCTGAGGGGAGGGATATAGATCGGGAAAACATTCAGCCTGTAGTAAAGATCCTGCCGGAAATCGCCTGATTTCACCAACTCCCTCAAGTTCCGGTTGGTTGCAGCTATCACTCGGACGTTGACTCGTATCGTTTCAGTGCCGCCGACCCGTTCGAATTCCTGCTCCTGGAGGACTCTCAAGAGCTTGATCTGAATAGACGGCGACACGTCTCCGATCTCATCAAGGAAAAGCGTTCCTCCGTGGGCAAGTTCAAACCTTCCTCGCCGCTCTGTGACCGCTCCTGTGAATGCACCTTTTTCATGGCCGAAAAGCTCGCTTTCAATAACCGCCTCGGGAAGTGCGCCGCAGTGAACCGCGACGAAAGGTTTGTCCGCCCTGTCGCTGTTGTAGTGGATCGCCCGGGCGACAAGTTCCTTTCCGGTTCCGGTCTCCCCTTCAATGAGAACGGTTGTGGAGCTGCGCGCCACCTGGGCGATCTGGTCGTACACGACCTGCATTTCTCTTGAGTTGCCCACAATGTTGGAGGGCCGAAAGCGGTCTCTGAGCTCGGCTCGCAGTCTTTCGTTCTCCCGCTGAAGCCGCTCCTGCTCCTCTTGCGCCTCGCGCCTCAGTTTGACCGCTTGGGCGATCATCGAGGCTACGATCGAAAGCAATCTGAGGTCTTCGCTCAGCTCCTGCTCTGATCCGGGAGGCCTGTCGACGCTCAACGCTCCGACCACCTCCTTGCCTACCTTTATCGGCACGCAAATGAAAGCTACGTCCGCCCGCCTGCCCCGCCTGGTCTTGTCAAGGAAAAGGGGCGATTCCCCCACCCTGGGTATGATCATAGGCTCGCCGCTTTGCACAACCTTTCCGGTCACCCCCTCGCCCAGCCGGTAGCGTCCCCTGCGTCTCTGAGCCGGGGAAAGGTCGTGGGCGGCCTCAATAAGGATCTCCCCCGTGGCCCTGTTAAACAGCGTGAGCGTTCCATGCTGGAAGTTCATATGCTGGGCCAGGGCTTCGAGCGCGGGATTGACCACGTCGCGCATGTCCAAGCTCTGGTCCAGAATGTTGCTTATCTCGTAGAGAAGGGTGAGCTCCTTAAGCCGGCGGTCTGAGTCTGCAACAGACGGCGCTTCCATAAAGTCTGCTCCTGCCTTCGGGCTTGAAAGGGACCTCCTTATGGACAATCTTGTAACCGGAAGCAGGCGATTCTACAAAAATGAAGCTCGATTGTCCAGTTCGTACAGAAATTGTCGATAAGCTGGGCCGGCCGGGATGGCGGCCTTACGGGGCTGGGTACCAGACGTAGTAGAAGCCGGGGGACAGAACCCCCAGGACTTGTTTCAGGTCAAGGGAAATCGAAGGAGCCGCAGGCCCGCTGTAAATGTTGTTTACGTACTGGTAGCTCCGGGCGTAGGCGATTACCGCTGCATCCTCAAGGCCTGCCAGCTCCTTGAGCCGCTTGAGCGCCTCGTCCAGGTATCCCACCCGGTCGATCAGACCTGCGCTCTGAGCCTGCTGCGCTGTAAGGAGCCTGCCGTCGGCAAGCCGGGAAAGCTCTTCGCGGTTCAATTCCTTGCGGTTTGCGACTACCAAGTCCAGGAACCGCTTGTAGTACTGGTCAATCATGCCCTGCATTACCTTCCTTTCTTCAGGAGCAAGACCGCGCCACAGGCTTCCCATATCTTTCTTGGGACCTGATTTGACCACCTGGATCTCGACACCGATCTTCTCTGCAAGCCCTTTGAGGTTGAGAAAGACTGCAATCACCCCGATACTTCCAACCGTCGAAGCCGGCGCGGCCCATATCTCGCCCGCTCCCAGAGCGACATAATAGCCGCCGGAGGCTCCAAGGCCGGTCACGTAAGCAAGAACCGGCTTGCCTGTGCGCTGCCGAAACCTCTCAACCTCGCGGTACATGGCGTCACACCAGGCAACCAGCCCACCGGGGCTGTCGATCCGCAGGAGCACCCCGCGCACGTCACCGTCGGCCGCCGCCCTGTCAAGAGCTTCTTTAAGGTCGGAGACAGGATCGGCACTCAGATCGCTGGCAAGCAAGGACGGAGAAGGGTAGCGCTTTGCAAGAAGGCCGTGAATGTCTAAGATTGCGAGTTTCTCGCTTGTCCAGAAGCTTTCCGCTTCCTTGATCACAACCTCTTCGAAAGGCTGTTTCCGTGTTGTCAGATCCACATTCGTGTAAACGAGGCAGCCGGCAAGGCACAGGACGACGGGTGAAAACCGGAGCATGGCTCTACCTCTTCTGCTCTCTGCTGCTGTCTTCTTCTATGTTTTTCGGCACAAAGCTCGATCATCCTGCCGTCGCTGACAAATTCCCACAAGGTCTCATTCCCTGAAGACTCACCTTTCAGTCAGGCTTCATGCGACCGGTGCTTCGGCCGCGCTTGGAGGTGCTTTTCTTCAGGGATGCCTGCAATAACCTGACTGAAGCGCTCGGGACGGAAAAAACGCCTGGCCTGCTCGTTTACCCCGGTGCGGGAAGCGTTTCGTATCTCTTCTGTGAACTTAAGGAAGTGATCCTCACCGAGCCCTGCGGCCGCGGCTTTTGAAATGAGGGCGCACAGTCCTGCACTTGTTTGGCTGCGGGTCATAAGCCCTGAAAGAAGCGTTGTTTTCGCAAGATCGAGTTCGCGCTGGGTCACGCCCCGCGCGCACAGGTCCCGCAGGAGCCGCTTCGCCTTCCGCACAGCTCGGCGTGCGGCTTCCGGAGCCACTCCAATGTGAATCGCAAGGTGGCTTGCGATTCTGAATGCATCCGTTCTGCAGAAAGCGTAGTAGGCCTTTCCCGACTGAGATCTGAAAGCTTCGCCCAGCCTTCCCATAAGCACAATGTGTCCCAGGACGGCTTCGATGAGTTTGAGGATCGGGAAAAGGGGATCGCTTCGCGGAGGCAGAAGACAACCCAGCGCGATATCAGCCTGCGTCTTTTCTCTGAACGCAATGATGGTTTGGTGCGGTTCGGGCTCCCGCGGTGCTGCCGGATACTTGATCGCAGGACCGCTTTCCCAGAAGTCGCAGGCAGCTTGCACTTCCTTTAGCAGGAGACTTTCGTCGAATCTGCCGGCTGCAACAAGAATGCTTCCCCGGGCAGTGTACCTCTTTTTGTAAAAGGTAATGGCCGCCTTTCTGTTGAGTGGAAATCCCCGGTCAGGTCCCAGCGGGTGTTTGCGATAAGGGTGGCCGCTGTAAAGAAGCTCAACGAGACGGCGGTCCGCAACACTGTAAGGATCGTCAAGCAACGAAAGCCGCTCGTTTTCCATTCGGCGGTACTCAGCACGCAGCTCCTCAAGGGGCAATGTTGCTTCAGTGCCTATTGAAAAAAGTATGCGTAAAGCTTTGCGTAGGTCTTCCGGACGGACGGTAAGCTGGAAGGCCGCGGCATCAGG
>CAZGYL010000048.1:0-14616 GCA_964529985.1 uncultured Planctomycetia bacterium
CCTTGAGGTACGGGCAAAGGACTTGGACGGAAATGAAGCTGTTTTCCCGCTGCAAATTTCCTTTCGCGTCGTTGCGCCATGGTACCGCCGCACTGCGGTGCTCCTGGGCGCTGCGCTTTTTCTGCTTCTGCTTGCGGGAGTCCACCTCCTGCTCTTCTCTTGGCGCTTGCGGGCTGAGGAAACCCGCAGGTTGCTTGAAAACATGCTCGAAGAAAAAGGCTTTTCTTTGATTTGCGTCAGGCGCACAGGCAATATCGCAGCGATCCTGGGCGCAGCGCCTGAAGGCTTTGAGCTCGGGGGGGGCTTTCCCGAGGAAGCAGCCGCTCCGGCGGCCCGAATGGGCTCAAAGGCCACCCTCACGGTCTCCGGGGAAACATGGGAGATCTCGGAGCTCGGCGGCAACCGCAAGTATCGCTTCTTTCTGCTGTCCCCCGGGCGCTCAGCTCCTTCGGGGCAATTGCCCGAGGAACTCGCGGCTCAGGTCGAAGCTCTTGCAGCTCGAAAATTTCCCGGAGGTGAGCCTCCGGCCGCTGTTCCGGTGCCCGAGCTTGTGGGCCGTGCCCTCAGGGAACTGCCCGAGTCGGAACGCAGCAGAGTAAGTTTTGCAGCTCCCGTACCTGAAGCCCTGTGGGCTGTAAAGGTTTCAAGATCGGACTGTGTGGAAATCCTCAAGGAGCTTCTCCTCAACGCTCTTCAAGCCGATCCCCAGCGGCAGGTTACGATTGAAGCTGCAAACAGGCGGCTTCGGCCGGGCGAAAGCCCGGAGCGCGCGGTAGAAATCACGGTTCTTGACGAGGGCCCGGGCCTGCCCGCTGACAGTACGAGGCTGTTTCAACCCTTCTTCTCAACGAAACCCGGCCACGAAGGCCTCGGTCTCAGCATAGCTCTGGGTCTGGCCCGCAGAAACGGCGCTCAGCTTGTCCTTGAGAACAGGCCGGGAGGAGGAGCGAGGGCGTCGTTACTGCTCCCTGCCCAGAGCTCGATCTGACTGCAAAGGCCGTACCAAATCGCCGGGAAAAACAAAGCGAGGCCTCCGGTTTCGATACCCCGTTCGGGCCCGATCTAGATTTTGGGGTCGGGGCCCTCCCTGAGCTCTGCCTGTGGGGGGGGTGGTGTGGGTCCTTGGGCGGCGGGGCTTCTTTTGGTTGCGCCGTGACTTTGCTTATGTAAAGTGTAAACCACGATCTTGATGGCGAGAGGAGCAACATGATCCGAGAAGAAGCCCAGGAGACCAGGTGGAAGGCCAAAAACAGGGACTTTTGGCTCTTTTTGGCCCTCTTTACCCTCACAATCGCGCTTATTTCGCTTCATGTAGCTGTGCGACACAGCCAGTCGGGTACCGACCGCAGCCGGCACGCAACGGCTTCCAGCCGGCCTACAGCGGCGGCCGCCCGGTTTGAACCCCTGGTCGCCCTGGGTCTCGACAGCCTTGAAGGAGGTGACAACCGACCGGGTACCGACCGCTGACACAACGAACACACAACACCTACACCTAGCTCAGGTCGCCGGAGAAAAGGCGGAGTTTAAGAAACGGATAAGCCGTCCCAGTGGCGGTGGTCCGGAAATCGTTCGCGGCGGAGCGTCCTATTCTCCGGCGACTTTTTATTGCAAAAAATCTTCAAAACCTCTTTACTTGAGCCAAGAGCGGCCACATGCGGATTATCTCTTCGCGCGGCAATATAAGCGGCGGGTACGAAAGGTTTAGAGGCTGCAGTCGGATTCTCCCGTCTTTGTCAAAGAAAACCTGCCGAAAAGTCGGACGAGCTGAGGCCGACCTCACAAAGACGAAATCGCGGTTGCGGGGCTGCGCGGTGCGGGAAAAAACCAAGATATCGCCGTCGGCGAAACTGTAAGGGCCCTGTCCCACCATGGCGTCACCGCGGGTATAAAGCGCAAAAGCCGTCTCAGGATCGATTCCCGAAACGTACACGTACTCACTTACCGTATCAACGGGAAGACCTTCTGCATCAAATACTTCGGGATACTCGCCGCTCAGCCCCCCGACAACGGGCACAACACCGCCGCGCTCAGGCACGGAGACATTTCCGAGCGTAACCTCAGCGTGTGCTTGTTCGAGGCGGGTTATCCGGTCAATGAGCCTCTTTATCAGGTCGTGCTGGCAGCGGAGGAAAAAAAGCGGATCCAATTTAAGGGCTTTGGCCAAGCGGCCTGCAAGTTCCGGATCAAGCGGGTAACGCCCCTCTTCAAGCCCCAGCACGAATCCCTTTGTCTTGCCCAGCTTCTGCGCCACTTCTTCGGGTGATAAGTGGCGGCGGTGGCGCTCCGCCCGGATGACCTTTCCGACCTCGCGCCACACCATGCGCAGGTCAAGGTCACGCCACCTCTCCTCCTCCTCTTCCTTGAAAAAGACCGCCGGGCTGACATCGAGCACCTCGGCGATCTTCTGCAGAGTTTCGGCGTTGACCCGTCTCTGGCCCTTCTCAATCCGCGAGACCTGCGACGGAGACAGGCCCAAACGCTGGGCAAGCTCCTTGCCCGAAAGGCCCTTTCGCTCCCTCCAAAGTTTGATTTCAAGCCCGATGTCCATAGCTTTTCCTCTCAGGCAATAATAACCAAAAAGGCAATCCCATGCAAAGGCGGTCCTTTTCAGGCGGAGTTGGGCTGAGAGGCTCAGATCAGGCTACTGCGAAGCTCGTGGCGTTGAAGAAACTGTGGAGCAGGACCGCCGCCCAAAGTGAGCCCGTTTTCTCGTAAGCATAAGCAAGAAGCAAGGCCAAGACGAAAATCGGGCCGAAACCGGCGGGGCTCCGGTGGCAGGCCGCAAAGACGAGAGCCGAGAGGAAAGCGGCCTTGGCAGGACCCACTTGCTCGCGCAGGCTGCGGTATAGAGCCCCCCGGAAAAGTATTTCCTCAAGAAGCGGCACCAATGTCGCTGCACCCACAGCGACCACCAACAGACTTGCGCCGCCTTCCTCAAGGGATTTCAGCAGGATCGGCTGCGGCTCAACCGGCACTCCCAGGCGCGCGAGCAAGAGTGACCACAGCCATACGACCGAGAAGTGAATCGGCATGAACGAAAGGTAGGCTACCGGCATGACAAGCAAAAGAGACCCGACACCTCGCAGCCCCAGATCCCACCAGCGGGCGCCGGCTCTTCGGTGAAACGCAAAGTACCACAGGCCTGCAACAACCAAAAAATCCACCAGGATTGTGATCGCGACCTTCCCGCCCGAGCACTCCACAGCCTGCCGGGGCAACAGAAGAGTTGCTCCGAGCTTTATCAGGTAGGCTACAGGCGGACCGGCTATCTGAAGCACAAGCAGAGCAACAAGGGCCTCGGTTACCGTGTTGGTGCAGGAGGAGGGCCGATTTGCCGGGACAATCCTTGTCATCAGAAAGCGGATCAACCAGCCGAATACGACCCAAACGATCAAGCAGCCTGCGAGTGCCGCAACCCACCCTCCGGCGGAAAGACTTTGCGCGAAATCACGGAGTTCTTCTCCTGCTCCAGCCCCGCTTGGGAATATTCCGTAGGCGTGTAAAATCACGACCTCAGCGCTCCGTTTCGAGAAACAACTTTTCTGCCGGCCGATTACCGCACGAGGCTATCTTCCGGGTTGGGCTGCGCTTACCACCTGCACCCACACGCTTCGCGTGCGCGCGCCGTCGAACTCGCAAAGGAAGATCCCCTGCCAAGTCCCCAGCGCAGGCCGTCCCTCCGTAACAGGAACCAGGACCGAACTGCCGAAAAGGCTCGCTTTTATATGAGCGTCCGAATTGCCCTCGGTGTGCCTGTAAGAGCCGTGGCGCGGCACCATAGAGGCCGTGTGTGCGATAAGGTCAGCCGGCACCGAAGGATCGGCGTTTTCGTTGATCGTTACCCCGCAGGTCGTATGAGGCACGAAAACCATGCATATGCCCTCTTTTACCCCTGTAGCCTCAATGCACCGGGCCACTCGATCCGTTATGTCCACAAACTCCATGCGCTGCCGGGTACGTACGGTAAAACGCTCCATAAGAGCCTCCTGAAGCCTCCAGCCTCTTCAATCGACATAGTTCGATCAATAAGGGCTCAATCAATAAGAGTCCGCAAAGAACCGCTGAAAACCGAGTGCTGCCGGGAAAAAAGAATCATCCAGGCTGCAGGCGATTTTGTAAACCCGAGGCCGGGAGGCGCAAGACAAGCGGGCTTCTTTATTCAGCCGTCCTTTGAGCTCGAAGTCGGAGGCTTCCCTTCCCTGGTAGACAGCAAGCGCAGTCGAGCCAACTCCTGCTTGGCCTTTTTCTGGTAGGGACTTCTTATCTCCGCGCACTTCTGGAAGTATTCCATTGCCTTATCTCTTTGGCCCATTACATCGTAGCAGGAGCCCAAGTAGTACAGCGCTGTGGGCATGTTCGGCTGGAGGAGCAACACCTTCTTGAACTCTTCAACCGCTTCAGGGTATTTCTCCTGCATGGCCAGCACGTAGCCCAAAGCCAGGTGCGGGCCTGTGAACCCAGGCTTCGAGTACTGCACCACCTTGCGGTAGTTGACTTCAGCGTCGGCGAATCTGTTCATGTAAACGTAAAAGTCGCCCAGGATCTGGTACAGCCTCGCATTCTCAGGGTCCTTTTGAATCGCTTCTTCAATCGTTTCTATGGCCTTCTCGTACTTCTCGTCGTCAAAGTAAAGCTGCGCGAGCTGAGCTCTGAGGTCGATCCTCTCAGGCAGCGCTTCTATTCTGCGTTCAAGCACCTTGATTCTGCTTTCAAGGCTTGTGGAGGCCTCAGCGCTGTCATCGCCGGCAAAAGCGAACGTAGTGTCGGACGTCTCCTCGGTGACACACCCGCACAGCAGAAGGAGCCCTGAAACGCACCAGCCGTAAGACCAAAGTCGCATCTTTCCACCCGATTTCAGTTCTTGGACTTCCCGCTCCACTAATCCCGTCCCAAAGGTGCACCGGCCGCCCCAGGCCTTCTGAAGCCCCCGGGCCCCAGGCACCTTTTTCAATATCGGCCGCTAGGCCCCTACTGCCGGAGTCTCCGGCGTCTCAGCCTGCTGCGCAGCGCCCGGAGCCCGTTCATGGGCCCCTTGGGGGAAAATCAAGAGTTCAGGCCGTCTGGGGATTGACAAATAGGCAATTCCCGCCTTAGAATGATTATTGGAAAGCCTGGCATACTTGAGGCTTTGGCAAATCTCTTGCCAAGGAGGCTAATATGCCGGACCCCTGCCGCCAGGGCCCAACTCCCCAACGGCTGAAGCCTCGGCGGCCGCCGTGCGCTCCTGCCCGGACGCGCACCGCCCGGCTTTCCCGCCTGAGTTTTATCAGACCCGCCTGCGAAACAAACCCGAAGGCAAAGAAAGGATTTTCAATTCTTGGAGGTGCAGCCATGACCGACTTCCAAACAGGAAGCAACGGACCAGGAAGTAACGGACGATTTGAACCGGAGTGCGCTTTTGAGGATCAAGATCTCACCGAGCGAAGCACCTTCGCCGGTTTTTTCATGGACGCACCCTGGTGGGCGCTCTCTGCAGTGCTTCACCTTATCGTGCTCCTTCTTATCGGCGGGCTGGTTCTTAGCCAATCGGTGACCGAAGCACGTACAAGGAAAACAACGATAATCCAGCGGCACTACAAGCCGCCTCCCTACGATCCCACCAAAGCGCCGGACATGGTAGCCAAGCCCAATTTCTTAGACAAGAAACCAAACAAAATTTTCCCGCGCTTAAAGCCTGAGAAGGTCGTTCCGGACATTCCACACGGCCTTGATCGAGACAACCTCGGGAAGAGGAATCTCTCAGGCAAAGGCAGTTTCAAAGCGTTCGGAACCGGAATAGGTTCCAGCGGTCTCTTCGGCGATCGCATACACCACGGTTCACTTGTGCCTGAGGGCGGAGGACCAGGTACCGAGGAGGCCGTCCGCAAAGCCCTGGAGTGGCTCAAGCGGCACCAGAATCCGGACGGGAGCTGGTCCTGCCACGACTTTGTAAAAATGTGCGACAAGAAGACCGGCCCGTGTGTAAACCACCCCAAGAACAAAGCTCCGTGGGGTAAAAACGACGGGCGCGGCTGGAAAGAGCACGATATCGGGGTCACCGCCCTTGCCGTTCTTGCTTTTACAGGCTACGGCCACACGCACCAAACCGGGGTCCACCAAGACTACGTCAGGGTGCTTAAAAAGGCGGTCAAATTCCTCAAAAGCGTTCAAATCCACGGAACAGGAGATCCGAGGTACGACGGCTGCTTCCGCTTCAAGGAAACGATCCCCAAAGATAAAAGCAAGGAAATGGAAATCGACGAAGAGCTTGAGTGGATGTACGACCACGCCATTGCAACAATGGCCGTGGGAGAGTTGCTCGTCCTCTCAGGCGACACCCTGGGCCTTAAGAAAACAGTTGAGGACGCAGCTGAGTTCTGCATTCGAGCTCAAACCGACGGCTCCGGGTGGCGTTACAGCGTAAAAAGCCCGGTTCCCGATACCTCGGTTACCGGGTGGATGGTCTTGGCCCTGAAAACCGTGCGCACCTGCCTGCTCCTTGACTACATCTCAAGACCCACCGAGGAAGAGCTACAAAGGTCGTTCCGCGGCGCTTTGCATTGGTTCGACAGCGTAACAAGCAGCACAACCGGAATCACAGGCTACCAAGCCCCGGGCGACCAAGGCTCCATGCTCAGGGAGCTTGCGGATCTAAAAGGCGGCTACCCCTACAGCAAAGAACTCTCCTGCATGACCGCTGTGAGCGTGCTGTGCCGCCTGTTTGCAGGAGAACGCAGATCCAACGAGATCATAAAGCGGGGAGTCGGGGTCCTGATGCGCCACCCGCCCAAGTGGCGCCAGCGCCAGGGAAAGAGCCTGAGCACGATCAACTTCTACTACTGGTATTACGCGACGCTTGCCATGTTCCAGTACGGAGGAAGACTGTGGCGCGACTGGAATAAGGCCATGCAGGAAGCTCTGCTCCCAACCCAAAGACGCCTGGGCGATATGAAAGGCCACGGGTGCGAAGACGGCTCGTGGGATCCGATAGGAGAATGGGGCCTTGCAGGCGGCCGAGTCTACTCAACCGCCATGGGAGCCCTAACCTTGGAGGTCTACTACAGGTACAAGCGGGCCGGAGAACTCCAAAGCCTGTAAAAAGCAGGGTGTACCGGTGGAGGGTTCAGCCTGCAGGGCTGGGCTGCCCGCTGGTGTGACCATACGGCAATCGCAGAAGATGCATTGACAAAGCAGCAATTTCAGCCTACTCTTGGAGGTGTGAAACGAGAGGCCTGAGGTTCGGGGACCCCGGCCGGAGAAATTCACGAGGCAAGTATCATGGCTCGCAGAAGAGAAGATTACGACGACGAAGCTTACGAACGCTACGAGGACGAAGAAGAGTTCGAGGAAGAGGAGGAAGCACCGGCTATAGGGTGGCTGGCCGACGCACCTTGGTGGGCCGTTTCTGCGGTCCTCCACCTTGTAATACTTCTTCTCGTAGGCGGTCTTGTGCTGAGCGAATCGACCGGCCAAGCGCGCACCAAGAAGACCGCAATCATTAAGCGCGAGTACAAACCGCCGCCTTACGATCCCACCAGAAAACGCGCCATGAAACGGCGCTCGGGCGTGCTGAAGAAGACCAACAAGAAACTGGTCAAGCGCCTTAAGCCGGACAAGGTTACGCCGGACATCCCCAAGGGAACGAGTTTCGATAACCTCTCCAACAAAAACCTTGAGCATAAGGGCCTTGTTGATGTTTTCGGGCTCGGAGGAGGTGCCGCCGGAGCATACGGTCACCGCTTGGGTCATGGTTCGTTGATAAGTGAAGGCGGAAGCGAGGCTACGGAAGAGGCGGTCAGAGCCGCCCTGGAGTGGCTCAAGCGGCACCAGAATCCGGACGGGAGCTGGTCCTGCCACGACTTTGTAAAAATGTGCGACAAGAAGACCGGCCCGTGTGTAAACCACCCCAAGAACAAAGCTCCGTGGGGTAAAAACGACGGGCGCGGCTGGAAAGAGCACGATATCGGGGTCACCGCCCTTGCCGTTCTTGCTTTTACAGGCTACGGCCACACGCACCAAACCGGGGTCCACCAAGACTACGTCAGGGTGCTTAAAAAGGCGGTCAAATTCCTCAAAAGCGTTCAAATCCACGGAACAGGAGATCCGAGGTACGACGGCTGCTTCCGCTTCAAGGAAACGATCCCCAAAGATAAAAGCAAGGAAATGGAAATCGACGAAGAGCTTGAGTGGATGTACGACCACGCCATTGCAACAATGGCCGTGGGAGAGTTGCTCGTCCTCTCAGGCGACACCCTGGGCCTTAAGAAAACAGTTGAGGACGCAGCTGAGTTCTGCATTCGAGCTCAAACCGACGGCTCCGGGTGGCGTTACAGCGTAAAAAGCCCGGTTCCCGATACCTCGGTTACCGGGTGGATGGTCTTGGCCCTGAAAACCGTGCGCACCTGCCTGCTCCTTGACTACATCTCAAGACCCACCGAGGAAGAGCTACAAAGGTCGTTCCGCGGCGCTTTGCATTGGTTCGACAGCGTAACAAGCAGCACAACCGGAATCACAGGCTACCAAGCCCCGGGCGACCAAGGCTCCATGCTCAGGGAGCTTGCGGATCTAAAAGGCGGCTACCCCTACAGCAAAGAACTCTCCTGCATGACCGCTGTGAGCGTGCTGTGCCGCCTGTTTGCAGGAGAACGCAGATCCAACGAGATCATAAAGCGGGGAGTCGGGGTCCTGATGCGCCACCCGCCCAAGTGGCGCCAGCGCCAGGGAAAGAGCCTGAGCACGATCAACTTCTACTACTGGTATTACGCGACGCTTGCCATGTTCCAGTACGGAGGAAGACTGTGGCGCGACTGGAATAAGGCCATGCAGGAAGCTCTGCTCCCAACCCAAAGACGCCTGGGCGATATGAAAGGCCACGGGTGCGAAGACGGCTCGTGGGATCCGATAGGAGAATGGGGCCTTGCAGGCGGCCGAGTCTACTCAACCGCCATGGGAGCCCTAACCCTGGAGGTCTACTACAGGTACGAGCGGGCCGAAGAGGGCAAGGGCTTCTGACCGGGTCGTGTGGTATTCAGAAGGCCTTCGTTTCGGGTGCACCGGCTGCGGGGCTTGTTGCAGCGGCGAGCCCGGGTATGTCTGGGTGACCCGAGGAGAAATCAAACGCATAGCACGCTACCTGGAGCTCTCCGAGAAGGAGCTTGCACGCCGTTACCTGCGCCTCACTTCCTCAGGCCGAGTGAGCCTGCGCGAGAAATCCAATGGTGATTGTGTTTTCTTGGAAAGACCGAGTGCACGCTGCGTGATCTACCCTGTGCGCCCCGTGCAATGCCGCACCTATCCTTTCTGGCCGGAAATACTCCGCTCCAAAGCCTCCTGGCAAAGAGAAAGCCTTTGGTGCCCGGGCATAGGCCGCGGCCGGCTGTTCCCGGCACGAAAGTGCAAGGAGCTTGCAGAAGAAACAACCCGGCACTCAAGGCACACCGCTCGAAGCCTACCCTAAAAACAACTACGGAACCGGCCCCGACCTGGATCCGCCACCGGAACTCCCTATAATGAAGGGGCGCTTCCCCGACTCTGCCTTGCGAAAGGAACGTGGAGAGAAAAAGCATGCAGAGAAATGCAACTCGTTTTCTTGCGCTTCTCATACCCGCCTTTTGGTTGGCGGCTTCAGGCTGCATATCCCGCGTACTTGAGATCCGGACAGATCCGCCGCGCGCCCTTGTTTATCTGGACGGCCGGGAAATAGGACGCGCCCCGCTGGAAAAGCCTTTCCTTGACTACGGGTATCACCGGATCCTCATTGCCAAGGAGGGATATCAGCCGATCAATCGCATCGAAAAGATCTCAGCCCCTTGGTGGTGCTGTTTTCCTTTCGATCTTTTCGCGGAGCTCTGGCCCGGAATGCTTCAAGACAGGCACAAGCTTGAGTACCGGTTGGAAAAGACAAAAGAAGGCGAGGCTGATCTGGAAAAACTCCTCCAAAACCTCAATCAGCTGCGGCAGGAACTTACAGAGGCCTCCCGCGAAAAAGATTCGTAAAGGAAACGATTTTCAACCCGGCGGCAAGAGGCTATGCTCAGCGAGGTGAAGCAACAGTTCGGTCTTAAAAGCGAAAACTCACGGAAGCGCGCCGATTCGGTTCTCAACATGCTCAAAGGCGCGCGCGTCACCGTCTTGGGCCTCGGGCGCTTTGGAGGCGGAGTTTCCTTGGTCCGCTTTCTGGCCGAAGCGGGAGCGCGCGTCCATGTGAGCGACCGCGCTCCCGCCGAAACACTTCAAAGCTCGGTTGAAGCCGTTGCGCATCTTGCGGGAATAAGTTTCCGTCTGGGTGCACACTCAATCGAAGACGTCACAAACTGCGACATCCTTTTTGTCAACCCCGCGATTCCGCCTCACAGTGAACTTGTTGTGGAAGCCCGGAAACGCGGAGTGCCGATCGGGACGGAGATCGGCCTCTTTCTCCACCTTTGCCCTGCTCCTGTAATTGCAGTTACAGGTACAAGCGGCAAATCAACCACCTGTGCGCTTACTCACGCAGTTCTTCGGGCATGGGGAGAAGCGAGAAGCCTGCTCGGAGGTAACATTGGTTGTTCGCTTCTCGGGGAAGTCGGAACAATCGGAGCCGGAGATCTTGTTGTGCTTGAGCTTTCAAGCTTTCAGCTCGCTTACCTGAATTATGACTGGCTCAATCCGGCCGGCGCCTCCGTGGCTTGTATAACGAACCTCCACGACGACCACCGAAATTGGCATGGAAGCTTCGATCGATATGCAGAGAGCAAACGAACCATTTTCAAAAAAGCGAAAGCAGTAAAGCAAAGTTGGGCCGTTGTGCCCGGTGACGACGGAGTTCTGCTTCCTTGGGCCCGCAGAAGCGGTCGTTCGATTATGTCTGTAGGCTGCCTGCCTCCGGGGTGCAGCCGGGGTGTTGTCGCCAAAGCCCCACGAGCCTACCTGGTAGGAAACGAATCTGAAGAAGCGCTTTTTGAGTTCGGTGAAGTACCGCCGGGGGTGGATTTGCGTTCGGCTGTTTTTGCTGCAGCTCTCTCTCACCTTGCAGGCGCACCTCCCGAGGCGATACGAACGGGGCTGAGCACATTTGCAGGCCTGCCTCACAGATTTCAAACTGTGGGAACGATACGTGGAGTCACATTCATAGACAGCTCTGTTGCTACAACTCCCAAAGAAGCCGCACACTGCCTGCGTTCTTGCACCGGCGTTGTCGTCTTGCTTGCAGGCGGTGCGGCCGAAAAGGGCCTACCCCTTTACCCTTTGATCGAAGAAGCAAAACGCAGGTGCCGCTCGGCTGTTTTTTTCGGCCGCGCGGCTCCTTTAATGGCTGAGGCATTCAGGCGCGAAGCTCCACACCTGCCCTTCAAGGTTGCAGAAACCCTCACCGACGCCGTGCGGGCGGCTTACGAGGCCGCAACTTCCGGCGATACGGTCTTGCTTGCACCCGGTTGTCCCAGCTTTGATGCTTTTGTAAACTTCGCCGCCCGAGGCCGGGCTTTTCAAGAAGCGGTCAAGCAGCTTATCAGTGCGGCAGGCGGTTCCGCCTGAGGGGCTGCTTTCGGAGGGAAAACATGGCACACGCCCGAACCCGGTTCGTCTGCCAAGCGTGCGGAGCGATCGCCCTGAGGTGGGAAGGCCGCTGCTCGCAGTGCGGTGCATGGCATTCGATCGTCGAGGAGCCCCTCTCGCGCCCGCAGCGACGCTCGCGCCGCGCAAGCGCTCCGCCCACGCCCACCCTTGCTGAGCTTGAGGATCCCTGCGGCGAGCAGCGGCTTACGACCGGGATAGCCGAATTCGACCGTGTTTTGGGAGGCGGGATTGTCAGGGACAGCGTGGTTCTGCTTGCCGGTGATCCGGGGATTGGAAAATCCACCTTGCTTCTTCAAGCTGCGGCGGGAGTCGCTGCGCAAGGCGGGCCTGTTCTGTACGTTACGGGGGAAGAGTCTCCCGCGCAGGTGAAAGAAAGAGCCCGGAGACTCGGGATCGACGGAGAGGGGATACACCTTTTGGGGCGCTCCGAGGTGGAGGCCGTCGAAGCTGCAGCCGAGAAGCTCAAACCGGCTCTTCTTATCGTCGATTCAGCGCAGACGCTTCGGGCTGAAACCTGCGCGGGTTCCCCCGGCACCGTGGGGCAAGTGCGCGAATCGGTAGCGCGCCTCGCCCAGCACGCAAAGGAGCACTCTTACGCGCTCTTCATTGTGAGCCATGTTACCAAAGAAGGCTTGGTTGCCGGGCCCAAGGTCGTTGAGCACATAGTGGACGTAGTGCTGAGGCTTGAGGGTGAGACGCCTCACGATTTCCGGGTGCTTCGTGCAGGGAAGAACCGCTTCGGTCCGGCCGGTGAGGTCGGAGTCTTCCATATGGATGCCCGCGGCCTCCACGGCCTAGAATCCTACGACTCTTTCCTGCGACCGACGCAAGGGCCTGCCGGACCTGGAGCTGCAACCGTCGTGGTATGTGAGGGAACGCGGCCTCTTGTAGTCGAGGTGCAGGCTCTTGTCACCCCGACCCAGTACCAGATTCCGAACCGCAGGGTGACCGGACTGGATCCCAACAGGATTTCACTTCATTTGGCGCTTCTGGGGAAGAACGGAATTGATCTTTCGCACCGCGATGTGTTCGTCAACGTAGCCGGCGGGTTGCGCATAACGGAACCGGGTGCGGATCTCGGCGTGATACTGGCGGTTGCAAGCAGTTTTTTTGAAATTCCCCTTCCTTCGAACGTGGCGGCCGCAGCTGAAGTCGGGCTCAGATCCGAGTTACGAGGCCTTCACCGTTTCGAGCTTCGCTGCCGCGAGGCCTTCCATCACGGAATCCGGCGGATCGTTGCGGCTCGAGCGAACGAACGCGCAAGAATTCCTCCGGGGCTTTCCGTCGACTGGTTTTCGGAACTACCCGAAGTGCTCGCGCATTTTTTCGGACCCGTTGCAGGCGGGGAGGCAAGCCGTTAAAATAAGGGACCGATACATGCAGAGAGAAGGAGGAATAGGTATGCGCAGAGTTTTTTTCTTTCTCATCGGAATCTCAGCGGCTTCAGTGCTTCTTGTACTCACGACCGAGGATGCGGCCCGCTCTGCACGGAGAAGGAGGCCGCCTAGCCTGCGCGGCAAGCAGGCGATAATCTTCCCCGCCGTCAAGAAAGACGGTAAGGAGTATCTCGGAGTTGTCTTCAGTCACGCCTCCCACGCACGGTTCGGCATGAAAAAGTGCACGATCTGCCACAACGACAAAGTTTTCGCAAAGGATCAGTCGCTTGGGATCAACAACATAACGATGGACGGGATTTACGAAGGCAAATGGTGCGGCCATTGCCATAACGGTAAGGCGCTCAACAAAGAAGGCAAAGCCGTATTTGCACCCCGAGACGGCAGAGTGGATCAGTGCGTTTACTGCCACAACGTAAAATACTGGGAAAAGGCTGAATCGGGAAAAGGCTGGAACCCTCCCGCGGATGTGAAGCCGATCGAGGGGCCGGTCGTCGAATAGGGACCGGGCCTGTATTCTATTTCAAGCCGTAACGCTCCAGGCGCCGGTAGAGCGTGCGCCTCGTTATTCCGAGGATACGGGCGGCCTTCGCCTTGTTTCCGCCGGAAAGTGCAAGCGCCCGTTCTATCTGATCGCGTTCGGCGGCCGCAACCGCATCCGGCAACGGCTTTACGGTGAAGCGTTCGCTCGAAACTTCCTCCGCCTCTTTCGGAGTGAAGGAAAGATCCCGGGCTCGCACTTCCCGCAGGTCGAGAGCCCCGAGTCTCAGCGCTTCGTTGCGAAGCTCACGCACGTTGCCCGGCCATGAGTGCAACAGCACCGCGCGCTCGGCATCCTCCGCAAGCCGCGGCACGGCGTCGGGATTCGATTCTTTTAGAAAATCCTTGAAAAGAGGGAGGATATCCTCGGCCCTCTCACGCAGCGGCGGAACCTCCAGGGTGAGCCCCTGGAGCCTGTAACCCAAGTCCTCCCTAAGCACACCCTCAGCGACCAACTGCTCAACAGTCACCGTGCTTGCTGCAATGATTCGTACGTCGACTTCCACACATTCATTACTTCCAAGCGGTCTTACAACCCCTTCGGTAAGCACCCGCAGGAGGGCCGCCTGCATGGCTTCGGGCATGTCCACAAGATCGTCCAGATAAAGGGTGCCGCGGTGCGCCTCTGCAACAAGTCCGCGCCGGGCCGTTGCAGCTCCGGTAAAAGCTCCCGCCACATGACCGAAAAGCTCCGCCTCAATGAGAGTCGGTGGAATGGCTCTCACTGCAGCAACAACAAACGGCCCGCTCCTTCCCGAAGCGGCGTGAATCGCCCGCGCAACCGCCTCCCTGCCCGTACCGTCTTCCCCTACCAGCACGACCGGTATGGATTTCGAGGCAATCCGCGCCGCCGTCTCCAAAACCGAGCGGAAGCGGGGTGACCGTGTTGTTATACCCCGCCAAGTAAAAGGCTCCGGTTGAGCTGCTGCTCCGGGCCGCACTTCCCCGGCACTTGAAAGCCGCTTTTTCTCTTTCTCAGCGGGGCGTCCGGGCCCGATCGCGCATGCTACAATCTGCGCCAAGAGCTCAAACAACTTCTCGCCTCCGCGCAAATCCAGCGGAGAGGTCGGGTGAAGCAGGCAGAGCACACCGCATACACGCTCGTTGCGCCAGAGGGGAATTCCTGCAAGCGATCGCGTGGGAAGAG
>CAZGYL010000049.1:0-14539 GCA_964529985.1 uncultured Planctomycetia bacterium
GCCCGTGCTGCGATCAGACTGTGGGGGACGGCCGAAAAAGGCTCCCGGGAGGAGGCGAAGGAAAAGAGCCCTGAAAGCGGCACATGACGGAGTGGGAGAGGCCCGGTTTGCCGTGCGGCCTTGGATTTGCGCTACATGAAGGGGTGCTAATACATAAGGACCCCATTTTATGGATCGAGGTTGCCCCAGGCTCTTCTTTGGGAGGCGGATATTCTCTAACCCCCCGGCGTTTCCGGATTAAAGCGTGCGGCAGGCACCTTGAAGCTGCCGAGAAAACTTGTGGGCCTAGTACAAAAAACTAGTTGGGCCTTGCGGTTTGGGAGCTTTTTTCCCAACAATGGCGGCAAGCGGGGCGTAGTTCCTTGTAGGAACGGTCCTTTTGAAAACCGCCACTGTTCCCGGAGTCCCATGGGATATGTAATCTGTCTTCTCCTTGCTCTCGGAGCTGTCGGAGCCGATACACAGGCCCGTGACCCGACGGTTGCGCGCGGTCGCGGCACAGCTCTTATTCCGCCCCAGCTGGGGACCAAAGGTGATCTCCGGCAAGGGAGCACCGGTCCTGTCACACCTGCTGCTTATCGCGAGGCGATCGACCGCGCGGTTGCAGACGCTGTGCAGGGGTTTCTCGGCTCTTACCTCTCCCCGCGTGCTCTGGCCGAGGCCGAACCGCTCCTTACGCAGCGCATGGCCCGGCGCCCCGAGCAGTTCGTCCCGCAGGTAAAGGTGCTTTCCGTCGGAGCCAAGGAGGGAATTGTAAGCGCGGAGGTGGAGGCGAGGATCAGCCTTTCAGCGCTTCGCGGCGCTTTGGTTGAGGTAATAAAGCCGCGTACCATTCTCTTTGTCCTGGAAGGCCAAGAAGACGGAAAGCCCGTTCCCTCAAGTGTGGTTGCAACCCGTGTTTCCGCCGGGCTCAAGGAACTCAAAAGCGATTTCATTGTGATCGACCCGGGGGAGCTTGAGATCCTTTTCCGGGATCACCCTGAGTTGCGCCGCGCCCTTGGCGGGGAGAGGAACGCTTCGGAGCTGGGCCTCAGAGTGCTCGCTGAGCTTGTGTGTGTAGGCACGGTGCGCGTATGGGCTGAAGAAACATTTCTACCTGGAGTCTACCAGGGCATGGCCGAGGCTGACGTGCGGGTGCTTGATTGCAAGAGCACCGAAGTTACGGCCGCTTTGACCCTTTCTTACCGGGATCCGATAGGGGCGCGGCGCGCCGAGGCTGTGCAGCGGGCGCGTCAAGCCATATTCAGAGAGGTTGCAAAGGCCCTTGTAGAGCGGGTTCCGTCTCGGCCTGTTGAGGGGCTCAGGGTCAGCTGTGATTTGGGCCCTATATATGCGGCGCTTCTCAACGGTTACCGGTCTTATCCCTTCGGCGAGATAAGGCTTGTCAATCAAGGCAGGGAAACACTGGGCCCTCTTCGGGTGAGGGTGGTGTTCGACAAGCAGCTTCTCATTGAGCCTTTTGTTGTGACCATACGTTCGCTTGAACCCGGACAGGAACGGGTCATACCGGTTCGGGCGCGGCTTTCCGACAGCGTCATTTCACTCGGAGAGCGTGAGATCGGGGCTACCGTAGCTGTTGAGAAGCGGCCTGGTGAGCCGCTTCGCAAGGTAAGGCGGGCGGTACTTGTCCACCAGCCGAATGTTTTCTCGTGGCGGGAGCCCGAGGCTATCGCAGCTTACGTCGACCCGGATGACCCGGTCTTGAAGGCTCTGGTCTCAAACGTCTGGCGGAATCTGCCCGCCGAAGAAGTCCCCACCCCGGAGCTTATCCGCGCGTGCGGTGTATGGGGTGCGCTTCGGAGCGCCCACCTTCGCTACCGTAGGGACCCGACGACTTTTTCGGTGAGCGTGGGAAGCCGTGTTGTCAACGACCGCGTGAACTATCCCGGACAAACGCTCAGCGAGGGGGCCGGGGACTGTGATGACTTCGCCGTGCTTGCCTCAGCGGCGTTTGAAGCCGCCGGGGTGGAATCGGCGGTTGTTGTCACCAGAGATCACGTGCTTGTAGCGTGTGAGACAGGTTTCTCCTCCCCGTCGTTTGCAACCCGGGTTTTCGGACCCGACGGCGTTGTTGTGCACAACGGGAAGGCGTATTTGGTTCTCGAGGCCACCGCCTTGGGTAAGGACGGCTCATTTACAAGTGCCTGGGAAGAGGCGCTTGGGGCTGTAAAAGCCGTTCGCCGGGGCGAAGCACAATTGGTGGTTATAAACGAGGCGTGGAAGATCTGGAAACCGGTACTTCACAAGAGCACCGGAAGTGCCCGGGAAGATATTGCCGGAAGCAAGCAGGCCGCGCAGCTTGTGCGCAGTGAGCTCGAGGCTTTCAGGAAGTGGATCTTGGACCGGATCAAGAAGGCTGCAGACAAACTCGCCGCCCAAGGCACAGCTTCCGCCTTTAAGAAAGCCGGTACCCTTTACGGGGCGTGCGGACTTGTGGAAGAGGCGCGTGCCTGCTTCAAGAAAGCGCTTGGTGAAGGGGATACTTTCGCCGTGCATTTCAACCTGGGCGAGCTTCTTCTGTTTGAAGGGCGCAAGCCCAAGGCTCTCAGTGAGGCTATCGCTGAGTTTCAGCGGGCGCTTGGAGCTATTCCTGCAGCGGATCTACCGGCAAGAGCCGATACGCTTTTGCGTCTTGCTTTGGCTTATCGCCTTGCAGGCGACACTCAGGCTGAGAAGCGCTACCTGGCTCAGGCTTACGCCATAAACCCGGCGCTGAAGAAAGAGTACGAGGGACTCTTTGATTCTTCTACAAAGAGCGGACCGGGCGGCGTCGGTGACCGGGTAAGGCGATTTCTGCTGCGGCAATCGAGGTAAGCCATGAGACGGGCTCAAGTAGTGCTTCTGCTTGTGCTTGCATCTCCGGAAGCCTTTGCCGGAGGTCGGAAGCCTGAAGTTTTCGAGCGCAAGGCGGCTGAAGCCTACAGGCGCGCTGAGCGCGACATCATGTGGTTGCTTCAGACGGCCGGCCCTTCGGCTCTTTCCCGCGCAAAGGGACTGAAATCCTTTTTGGAGCGCTTGCGGTGCGAGCTTTGTTGCGCTCGTTTGGACTGGCGCGCTTTTGCGGAACTGGAAAACTCCGCTCGAGCCGTAGCTTACGTACCGCCGGCGGCGCGGGAACCCACGCCTGCAGAGTTGAGGGAGGTCCTTGCGTTTCTGGAGCAGGCGCGCAGAGCCTTTTTCAGCCGGGGGGGCAGGAGCTGGTGGGAAACGCTCTTTTTCCTTGAGACCAGGGTGCTTGTAAACCGCTTGCTTGGTGATCGCTTGCTTTGGGAAGCTGACAGGTTGCGCCTTGCAGAGTTGAAAGAGGCGCAGGAACGCGGTGACTTGGAGCATGCGATCATTTCGTTGTACCACCTCAGGCGTTTCGAGGAGGTGGTGCTTCTTGCAGCCGGGCTCAAGCAACTGTCGGCTCTCCCGCCGGATCGCAAGATCAGAATCCTTCGTTGTGTAAGAGGCGCACTCTGTTTCACGCAAAAAGGCGACTCCAGGCTTGTTGCCGAGATTGCAAGCGCTTTGCGTAGTTTAGGGGATAAGGGAGAGGAGGTGGGGAGGCCGCTCTTTCGCGACCTTCTCTTCCTGGAAGGCGCCAAGAGCGATCTTGCAAGGGTTGCTACCATCATGGGCCGGGTGGCTGACAGGTGGCCGCTTGAAGGCCGGCACAAGCGCCTTGCAGCTTTGGTTGCAGGAATGACGGCCCTCGGTGCAGGCGACCTGCGCTTTGCGTTGCCTCTGTTGGAAAAGGCCGCTCAAGGGGAGGCGGCGGACTACCTCGGTGCGCTTGCACAGGGAAGTTTGGGGTTGTGTTTGGAAGGACTCGGGCGGTATGCAGAGGCGGCTGAGGCTTTCAAGCTGGCGCGCTCAGGCGCTCTTCAGATAGGTGCTGAGAGTTATGCTGTGAAGCAGGCTGTAAACTGCGCGGCTGCTTTCACCGCACTCAATCGGTATGACGAGGCTGAAAAAGTTCTTCGCGAAGTTCTCCAGAAGGTCTCGAAAGTCCCTCAGGAGCTCTCCGTGCGTTTGACGCTCGGTGCTGTGAAGTATCTGCGGGCCCGCAAGCTTTGTGCCTCGGGACCGCTCACTGCAGAGGCCGAAGGCCTGCTTTCCGATGCCGAGCTTCTCTTTGAACGCACAGGAGCGAGGCTTGCAGCTGCAGAGCCTTTTGCGGAACGCGATTACCTAAGGGCGCTCGCACTTATAAACACCGGCAATGTGAAACGCAGGCGCGCACTTGCAGCCTCCGGACCTGCTCGGGTGAAGCTTTTCAGCGAAGCGCTCGGATTTGCGCGCCGGGCTCTGGAGGTCGCGCGGAAAGGCGGGTACGACAGGCTTTCTGTAATTGCAGGAGCGAATCTGGCCGAGGCGGCGCTTGAGCTCGGGAAGCTTGAAGAAGCGCGGCGGTTCGCTTCGTGGGCGCTTAAGGCGGCGGAAGCGATTTCGTACTTTGAGGCCTCGTGGCGGGCGTGTCTTTACCTTGGGCGGATTTCAGAGAAGTCGGGAGAACGGAACGCTGCAGAGAGCTGGTACCGCAAAGCGGTCGAGATAGTCGAACGATACCGCAGGTGCCAGGGTGGTGATACGTTCAGAGCAAGTTTTCTCTACAATAAGATCGAAGCTTACGAGAACCTCGCACGCGTGTTGCTTGCCCAAGGTAAAACCGCAGAAGCTTTCTCAGTAGCTGAAAGAGCAAAGGCCAGGACGGTTCTGGAATCGCTCGGCCTCAAAGAGCTTGTCGCCTCTTTGGGCAAGAACAATCCCGCACTTCTCAAGTTGGCCGACGTGCTCCAGAAGCTTTCGGCCCTCCAGTCGGCACCGCAGGAGCCTCTCGCCCGGGCTGTGGCCCAAGCGGCCCGCCCTGTCTCGCTGCAGAATCTCCAGCGGGAGCTTTCCGCTTTGCTTGAAAGCCTTAAGGGAATGGAGCCGCCCCAGCCCGCTTTGAGCTACCTGCTCGGTGAGCCGCCGCACCCTGCTGCGGTTGAGAAGGCGTTGGAGCAGGACGAGGTTCTGCTCGAATACTTCCCGATCGGAGAACGCCTCGCCCGCTGGACGATAGGCCGGAAGAAAGTCTCGGCCGTGGTCCTGCCCGAATCCTGGAGTGTGATAGCCCAGTGGACAAAGAAATTTCTTGCAAGCCGGGTGGCCTCTGAGGAGATCGCCGGGAAACTCGGAGCCGTACTTTTTGCAGGGCTTAAGCCCTTGCCGCCCAAGCTCGTCATAGCTCCTACAGGTATACTGCACCGCTTGCCTTTCGAAGCGCTTCAAGTGGGTGGAAAAACGGTTCTTGAAACCTCTGAGACGAGGTATGTTCCGAGCGCGGGATTACTTCTTGTGAGAGGCGCCCGGGACGTTTCAAACGGAAAAGTCATTGTATTCGCTGATCCTCTTACTGATTACAACGGAGACGGAAGGCCTGATAAACCCCCGCTTCCTTTCGCACGCAAGGAAGTGCAAGCTGTTGCTTCCGTTTGGCCCGGCGCACTTCAATCCATTGGGGCTGAGGCCACGGAAGCGCGCCTGAGGGGCCTTTCCGGGACGGGAGCGGTGCTGCACTTGGCTTGCCACGGGTTCTTCCATCCTGACAATCCATGGCGCTCGAAGCTTTTCCTCGCGCCCGGCGGCGGGTACGATGGGATACTCGAAGCGTGGGAAGTCCTGGGACTTAAGCTTGACGGCACGCGGCTTCTGACCCTTTCCGGTTGCGAAACCGGGGTTGTGAGCGCCGAGAAAGGTGACGACGTGGTAGGACTTCCCAGGAGTTTTCTCCTTGCCGGCGTCCGCACATTGGTTGCAAGTTTGTGGCCTGTTGAGGACAAAGCAACGTCGGTCCTCATGGCTAAGTTTTACCGTGAGCTTGCGCGAGGCCGCACGCCGGCGGCGGCCTTACGGCTTGCCAAGTTGGCGCTGAAAGCCGATCCCGAGTTGGGGTCGCCCCGGAACTGGGCCTCTTTCGTGGTATTCGGATCTGAAGAACGGACGCCCGTTGCCGGCGGCGTTCAACCGGTAGAGAAAAACAATATGAGATAGCCTACAGAGAGAGGGAGGTACTTCGTATGTTGCACCGACAGATTAGCGCGACGCTGACGGCATTCAGTATCGCCCTTGGAGCAATGTGCCTGCAGGCGGGGCCGGCTCCGAAGCCCTCTGCTGCGGCGGCTAAAAAGCCCGGCCGTCCGCCCGGGGATGTAAGTTTCTTCAAAATGTATCACAAGACCGATGCCGAGGTGATGCGCTATCTGAAGGAACTCTACCCCGAGTGGATCGAAAAAGGCAATGTGCGCAGTATGGACCCGCCCACCGGGACGCTCATTGTGGTAGGCGACCAAAAGACCAAACAGCATATCTTTCAGGTTCTGGCGGACTTTGATATCGCCGGCATTGAGATCCAGGCGCGGACGCTCAAGCTCAAGCATATGGCTCCGGTGGTCGCGCTCAACCTGATAGGAATCGCCGGTATCTGCAATGTGTGGTTTGAGGTTGATGAAACGCGGACTCAGCAGTGGAAGGTCGGCAAGAAGACCGTTACTTTCAAGACGGTCGCCCCTGCGTACACCCAATGGACGCCGGCTATGGAGCAGAAACCCGGCGGTGAGAAGTTGCCGTTCATGTATCTTCCGGCCATACCTTATGTGGTTGAAATGCCCACCTTCGATCCCTTCGTGCCGCCGACGATCAAAGGCTATGACATGACTGCGGCGCGCCAGCCGACCGTTCAGTTCAACGCGACTTCCTCAACAGAAGAGCGGAACCGGATCATGGTGGTGGGCACTGAGGAGGATTACCAGCGTGTCAAGGCGTTTCTTGACACCGTTGACAGGCCCGCGAAGCAGATCATGCTCGAGGTTCAGATCGTGGAGCTTACGGCCGATGCGCTGCGGGACCTCGGGCTTGATGCGATTCGCTACCAGAAAAAACACAGTGTGATCAATTTCAACACGGCCCTTCCGGGTGAGCCGCTGCCGCAGGTCGGGTTCCCCGAGGCCCTCATCAGGCGTCACCCCGAGCAGGTGGTCCAGGCGACGATGGAAGGGTTTCAATACCTTATCGACGATTCGAGCGTAGACCTTGCCGGGAAGATCGCAGCCTCGATCCGCATACTTGAGAGGCGCGGCGAAGCGCGCGTTAAGGCGCGGCCCAAACTGCTTACGCTCGATGACAGGCAGAATATACTGCACATAGGAAAGGAGGTGCCGACCTTTGAGAGCACCGCGGTTCAGCGCGACACCCAGGAAGGGCACCTGGTAAGCACGGTGCAGCATGTAGCCAAGCAATATGTAGGTATCACCTTGAACTTCCGCCCTCGGATCACCGGCGAGAAAGAGGACGAGGTGGTGATCCAGATGGATATCGCGGTCAACGAACTCGGGGAGCGCCAGCGGGTTTTTGCTGAAGACCTCTTGGGCGTGCCTACAGTTGCGGTGCGGCGGTTCACAGGACAGGCACGGGTCAAGAACCACGTGCCTATTATTCTCGGCGGCCTGATCAAGGAGCAGGAAGTCGAATCGACGAACCAAATCCCGATCCTCGGGGATATTCCCATCATCGGGCAGATTTTCGGGCGGAAGCTCTCCGAGAAGAGCCGCACCGAAATCATCATGATCATAACACCTCATATCCTTGCGGATCTGGATCCCGCCGCGATGCCGCGCGAAAGCATTCATTTCGATACCGAAGACAGCATCCTGTTCAACGACAGGTATCTGTTGCGCGGCAGCGATCTTATCGGTGTTGATCATGCAACAGGAGAGCCTATCAATACCGGGCAGGAAGTCTTTACGCGCGATGAAGTAGTGGAGCTGACCTTGCTTCACATCGTTAAGAAGAGACGGCTTGTGGGCAAACTGCGGGTTCTGGACACTTACCTGTCCGATGAGGCCTCCAAGCTCTGGTGGTGGCAGCGGAAGTGGCCTGATGAAACGGTCCGCAACTGGACCCGTGAACAGCAGGAGGTCTACTACAAAGCAGCTGCTTACGTAATCGAGACCATCAAGAACCTGAACCTGGATCTCGACTACGAAGAGCTGCTCAAACCGCGGCGTGAGATCGTTTTGCCCACCTCCCCCCACCGCGTGTCTTTGACCTACGACAAGGTGAAGATTCTCTACGAGCGCGGTTACATAGCTCTTCGCGGAAACTATTTGGACGACGAGACTTACGAGCTTCTTAAGAGAGCCAGCACGCGCACATTTTACCAGTTCGCGCGCTTCATAGAACGAACGGGTATTCCGCCCAAGGACCATGGGGAGTTCAGAGCCGAGCTGCTGCGACTTTACCGCGAGGCATTCCCCGAGGCTGAGGATGTCTCCGGTTTGGAGTATCCCGATTTCCTCAGGGAACTCGCCAAGCGGGGAATCAACTTCACCACCGTGTACACGTATTTCAAAGAAAACGAGCAGCGTTACAAGGAACTCGGCGTGAGACCCGATCTGGGGGCGCTTAAATTTACTTTGAAGAAATTCCTTGAAGCCAGCGTTCCGATCTCGGAGAAGGCTAAGGAACTCATGGAGCTTGACGAGCGCTGGCAGCGCTACCAGCAAATGGACTGAACGCCGAACGGTTGCAACCTTTTGGAAGAGGAGGAATGGTGCGTCCGGCAGCAGGGTTGTTGATCGCTCTTGCGGTTGTTGCAGGGGGCTGCAGCAACGAAGAGCGCGTCCCGTCTATGGATGAATACCTGACCCTCGTGACCGACCTGGGCAGTTACGACAACGAGGTCAGGCGCAAA
This sequence comes from uncultured Planctomycetia bacterium, assembly GCA_964529985.1. Lineage (GTDB taxonomy): Bacteria > Planctomycetota > UBA8108 > UBA8890 > UBA8898 > CAZGYL01. The sequence goes on from CAZGYL010000049.1 coordinate 8,720, forward strand.
GCAATACGCACCATACTTTCGCGTCCTCAACAGCCTACCAAGGCTGCGCTGCGCGCCATACTGCGGGGCGACGTCCCGGGTCACTGGAATCAACGCGAACGCGTAACCATTGCAATGATCCTTGCCACCTGGGAGGACGAGGAAACGGGGGAGGTGGACGCAACAGGCCTCCCTGAGCTCATAGAGGCTTTGAGAGGTCCTGATGCCTCGCTTCGCAATATGGCGACGGAGGCCCTGCCTCTCTTGGGAAGGAAGGCGGTGCCGCTTGTAAAGGATGTCCTCAGAACGGGCCAGAAAGAAAACCGTATCGCGGCAGCCAAGGTTCTGGGCCTCATGCTTGAGCGCAACCAAGAAGAGGCGGCCGGACTTGCGCTTCTCGGTACGAGCTTGAAGGACGAGCCTGACAGCGAGGTGCGGATGGCCGTCGTCATCAACTTGGCCCAGTGGAAAAGCCCCAAGGCGATCGACGGCTTTATCGACGCCCTTACGGATCCCGTAGACGGGATCCGTTTCTTTGCCTGGCAGGAGATCAAGCGGCGCTGCAAGCCTCCCGTTGCTTTTAATCCACAGGACGAAATGGCCGCCCGGGCCGAAGCGATCCAGAAGCTTCGGGCCTGGTGGCGCCAGGAGAAAAAACGGCGCGGGCTGGCTGTGAACGATCGGCCCCGAGGCCGCTGAGGGTGCCCGAGGCCCTTTCCCCAAAAAGCGCGACGGCCGCTTTGGGCCCGCTCCCGCGAGCAAAAAGGAGGAAAGCTTTAGCACCGGGAGGGGCTTCCTACGTATAAAAGGTGAGAGGCTTATAGATCAGCCTTCGGCGCAGCCGTGTCGGTGAGCGCCTGAGCAGCCTTACAGCATGATCGCTAAGACGAACGAGCACAAAGAGTTACGAGATCAGGACGCCGGCTGGAAGGGCCAGCGGGTGCTCGTTTTGTTCCTTGGTGTGGCCCTGGTGGGAGCTACGGCATTCTGCGCTTCGGAGGAAAAACCCCGGTCCGGTGCCCCCGCCAAGGAGGAGCCGAAAAGCAGCCTCACCCGCATCTCGATTCTGCCTTTTACTACCGAAGACAAAGAGGACAAGGACCTGGGGGAGCGGATCGCAGAGGAGCTCGAAGTCCTTCTGGGTGAGTCCGGGCGCTTCAGGGTCCTGATGCGAAGCGAAATGACGCTTGAGGAGCGGAGCCGCCTCCTTAAGATTCAGGTGGAGCAAGGCAGGAGTGAGGAGCGGGCGCCTTTCCAGCGCCTGGCATGCGAGGACGCGTTTCTCTCAGGGTCTATTCGGAGGGAGGAGAGCGGCTCTCTGGTTATCTACCTGTATGTGATAGCGCTTGAGACGGGCGAGAAGGTTATCGGGCTTCGCTCCCGGATTTGGCATGAGAACGCCCTGGATAGGATCGCCCGCGGCTTTGCCCGGGAAATCGTCCGCAGGGTCGACATACGCGGCAAGGTGGTCCATATCGAAGGCGACAGTGTTTACGTTTCCATGGAAAAGGGGCCTGAGGGCGTAAAGGAAGGCGACCTTCTTGAGGTGCGCCACCCACCGAGGATCATCAAGGGAGCCGAAGGCCCCATTGAGAGCGGGGATGAAGATCCTTACACAACGTTGGTTGTTGAAACCATTACCGGAACCGGTCACTTGCGTTGCGCTCTTAAGGACGAAAGCTCCGAAAAGCCCAATGTCGGTGACGAAGTGAGGCTGGTTCCCGTGCTTCCCGTTGAGAAACGGGAGCTTACCTGTGCGGTGTTGCCTTTCAGCTTGAGCTCCCAGAAGAACAGCGACTTCGTAGAACTCCTCCAGCAGGAGATTCTGGTCTCCGGCTCTGCTTTGCGCGGCATGACCATCTCTAATCCGCCCGGTATTGATAAATTCACAGGCAAAGAGGTGGACGGCAGGATCGTCTGCGACGCGCTGGGCGTTGATGCGGTCTTGACCGGAAAGCTCCTAGTTCTCGAAAAGGAAATCCGCGCCTACTTGGAGCTTGTGCTTCACCCACAGGCCGAAGAGTATCAGGAAGAGGAGCTGAGTGCGGCTGAGAGCGTGGTGCGCAAGCGTGTCTCAGTGCCGATTGCGGGAAAAGATAAGTTGACGCCTGAGATTGCAGCCGCACTTGCCCGCAAAACGATAGAAGCCTTCAAACCCGAGGACCACTGAAGCGGGTCTCACGGCGCCGAGTTTTCTTCCACCGGAATCACCTCCCGCCACACCGAATCGAACCAGCCTTGGAAGACGCGCATAAAAGTACCGTTCGTTTCCCGCGTGTTCGTCTTCCGCCACACCACCACATCGGGCAACGTCTCAGGCTGAGCAAAAGGGTTGGCGGTCGTTGCAGCCGAGCTGCGCGCGAATTCAACATGAGGCTTGCCCACAAAGATACCCAAGAGGCGGCCGGGCCTCTGAGGATCGGGGCATACAAGAAGGGCGACGTGATCTTTCAGAGGAAAGGAGCGTGAGCCGAGCCGCAACACCTTATCGTTGAGGACGAAAGGCAGGCGGGCGACCCGCTCGCGCAGGAGCGGATTTTCGGACGGCCCGCCGAAAAGGAGCCAGTTCTCCTCCGGAGATGCGTTCTCAGGCGGAAGAACCTGAAGTTGCCACGATCCTGTGAACCGGCCGTAGCGTGCTCTTGCCGCCGGGCGCTCAAGCAGTCGCCACGCCGTCCACAGCCACGTTGATTCGGTTGGGGCGATGGCCGTGTAGGGGCCTCTCAAGAGCTCATCCAAAGGCCCTTCAAAGCCTTTTCTTTTTATGGAAAAATCCTTAGGGATTTCACCGAGAGTAAGTTCCTTTCCCCGGGGGATGCCCTTGTATACGGATTCGCCGTTCCACTTTACTTGAACGGGTTGCTCTTGATTGCGGCCCGGAAGTTTTTCAAGAAGTACTGTAAGGCCTTTTACGTTTTTGCTCTCAATGTCTAAGGTACCGGCCTGTGGAGCCCAGCGAGCGCTCACAGACGCGGCTTCTCCCCAGCGCTCAAAAGCCTCAAGGCGCAGGTAGCTGCGGGTGTTCCACCTCAGTCTGGTTGTTACAAAAGACAAGGTTGCGTTTTCTCTCTGAGGTGTTGTGCTGCGGACGAATCCGAGGATCCTTTCGGCGAGATCAGAAGAAAGGGATTTGAGAGCAGCCCGTACGGGGATTACCTTGAGATCCGCACCTTTTTCCCGCAGCAAGTCCTCCAGGACACCTGAGAAGGCGTTCCGGGGGTTTGCAACCAAAAGCACGGGCAAACCCGCTGCATTGGGCAGCATTGGATCGGCCGGGATCACCTGAGGCAGGCTTTCGAACGGATTCGACGGCACAAGCACGGCCTTCTCGAAAAGGTCCGGATAGCGGCAGGCCAAACCGAGCGCAACCGCGGCTCCCGCGCCTGTACCTGCAACGCACACCGGGACGTTTTCTGCAGAGAGCGCCTTTTGTGTCTCTCTGAGTGCAGCGAGAATATCGGCTTCGGCTTGAGCGCTTCCCAGAGCCCCTTCGCGTGCGCGCGGAGCGCAGAGCGCGACGTTCTTCCTCAGTGCTTCGGCGCAAAGAGGGGCTCCCCAAGTGAGGAGCTCCTCTTCGGTGGTCGCACTGCCGTGGATATAAAGGAGAATCCGGGAGGGCGTACCGCTTCCGGGTCTTCCTTCAAGAAAGAGCTGGACAGTACCGTCTGAAGGAGAAGGAACCGCGCGGCGCAGGACGCACGGCTGCGGAGGCGCTCTTGTAACAGGTTGCGTAAGGAGAAGCTCTCCTTTGTGGTAGACACGGAGTATTGACGGCGCAGGCCCCTCTTGCGGAAGAGGGAGCAGGAAAGGCCTGAAGCATACCTTTGCACGTCCGAGCGCAGGGAAGCGGACCGAAGCCTTTTCACCGCCCAGCGAAAGAGTGACTTCAACGGCTTCCTTCAAGGGAGGATCCGATGCGGTGGAGCGTAAAGCTGCGACTCCGGTTATGAAACCCGAATCCTGCGCTTGATCACTGAGCAGAGGGATGTCAAGGAAAAGCCCCGGTCTGATCCTGCCTGCAGGGTAAAGGTCGAGGTAAAAACCCCAGGATCCGACAAGATCTTCAGCCTGAGCTATCCTGTTGAATCTGTCGTTTACGAGCTTAAGCAGGAATCTGTTTTTCCCTTCTTTCAGAAAAACAAAAGCTTCTTGTTGGCCGAAGAATTCCGGAGAGCTGAACCGCCGGAGAATTTCCTTTCCGTTAAGAAGCAGTTTGGCCTCTCCCCACACCGAAAGAAGCAGCCGCCTCCAGCCCGCTTGGGTTGAGATTTCGGTGAAGGCGACGGCACAGGCTGAAGCATAGGCCTGCGAGCGGCAACAGACCGGAATGTAACCGCGGTACCGTGTGCGAAGCGACCGCGGCTCCCACCAGTCGGCTTCAAACACAGAACGCAGGTGCCACCTGACTCTTCTATTTGGGGGAACCTTTACAACCCGCCGGTCAGGTGAGACAAGAGCCTCGCCTCCTTGCTCAATGAAGAGATCCCTGCTGAGAGCGTCGTAGGGCGCGGGAAAGGGGCCCAAGAGGTACCAAGCGTCTGAAGCAGGACTGTCGTGAAGGGCGAAGTAGGCACGCGCGACGGCGGGAAGTTCACCCAGGGAGAAAGGTGTGCAGGGCGTCTCTGTCCGCTGTGGGCTGCAGCCGGGAAAAAACGGCAGCCACGAAACAGAGAAGACCAGTAAAAACCTTCGGATCGCACGACCAAAGCGCATATCGAAGCCCTGTAGCGGTTTGTTGAGGGCCGAGGCGCATCGGGCTTCTCCCGCCTGAAATCGTCTGCTGCCCCTTCAACCCGTACAGAGAGCCCGCAACGCCGACGCCGCGCCTTTCACCCCCGCGTTTTGAAACGTCTCAAGGAGATATGTTCCCACAACTGCTACTTCGGCAAGACCGGAGAGGGCCTCGATTTGTCTTCGGTCTCTGATTCCGAATCCCACAGCAACAGGCAGCCCTATTTCCTGGTGCAGGGTTTGCAGGAAACCTCTCAGGGTGGGGTCGGCTACGTCCGAGGCGGCACCCGTGGTACCGACCCGCGAGGTCGTATAGACCATGCCCGAGGCGGCCGATTTCAAAACTGCGAGTCGCTCCCGCGGCACATTCGGCGATACGACAATGATCGGGTGGACGCCCGATCGAGGACACAGGGTGAAATAGCCCTCGTGGTCTTCCTCAGGCGGTATATCCGGAACAATGGTCCCGCACACTCCGGCTGCGGCCGCCTCGCGAAGAAACCTCTCCACCCCGCCGGGCCACCTGAAGAGGATATTTAAATAGCTCATTATGAGTACCGGCCGGGCCGTGGCTTTGACCACTTGTGCTGCAAGCTCAAGAGCGAAACGCGGCTTTGTGCCTGTTTGAAGGGCTTTCTGGCAAGCCGCCGTTATAACAGGGCCGTCGGCCGTTGGGTCTGAAAAGGGAATCTGGATCTCCAGAATGTCGGCTCCGTTTTCAGCCAGGGCCTTTGCCAGGTCCTTGCTCTCTTGCCCGGAAGGGTAGCCTGCAACAAGGTGAGCCATTACGCCCACTCGTCCGGCCCGTTTGAGCTCGGAGAGAAGGTCGTCAAGCGCGTTTCCGATCGTCTTGCTCATGGGTCCTTCGGTTCCCGGCCGGCGCGCCGGCCGGCTTCTTCTTCAGCTTTGTCTTCTCAGCTTGGAGTCCTCAGCCCCCTATATGACCGTGCGTAATTCGTAGACACCCTTTCGCCCCTCGATGCCCGCATTAGCGGGCGCATCCCCCCCTTCCCCAAATCTTGAGGTGCGGAATGCTTGCTCCGAGGAAAGACACCAGAAGACGGACTCCTTCTCTGCGCGCCCCGGCTTTGTAGCGCTTGCCGGTTCTGT
>CAZGYL010000050.1:0-14523 GCA_964529985.1 uncultured Planctomycetia bacterium
CCCGGGTTACCGATGGGAGACTGAAAATAGACTTTGTACGGATCGTGGAGTTCCCCTGCATTGCTGCAATCGACGTGATCGGTCCTGTTGAGCGCAGAATCAACTGCGGGGGCCCTGCGTGGCGCAACTGGCGCGCGGACTGGCCGGCTTCAGCGACGGTATCGAGAGGGGAACCATGCGGCGATTTTTATCTTGACTGGGCCGCCCACCAGTTCGGACCTCGAGCCGGGCGCAGGATCGCCGAAATCTTCGAAGCTCTTGACGGGAGGCTTCCCAGGCCGGCCACTTGGGTCGGCGGCCCCGGGGGCATACGTCCTGATAAAAGGCCGTGGAGCGAAGTGGAAAAACAGTACGAATTCGTCCGTTCGCTCGACTCTCTCAGGCCGCTTGTGCAAGGAGCCGCTTATCTTGCGCGTTTCGACTACTGGCTCAACACTTTCTTTTACATGCGGGAGATGGCCCGCGTACGCTGCACCTGGCATGCATTGCTTCAGGCGCTTGCGGCTGCAGAAAAACAACCCACGAAGGAAGCGAAAGAAAAGGCCGCCCGCACCAAGGCGTTGCCTCTGAGAGTGGAGCTCGTGCGTCAAACGGCGCGCGTGTACAGGTACCTGCTTTCGGTGGTGAGCACGCCGGGTGAGTTGGGAACCGTCGCGAACTGGGAGCAACATATCATCCCCGAGCTCTTGGAGGCTACGGGAAAGAGGCTTGAAAAACTTCTCGGCGGCGTACTTCCGCCGGAGGCCCTACCCGCCGGAAACTACACGGGCCCGCCGCGGCTTATAGTTCCTACGGTCCGTACTGCGGTGGAAGAAGGCGAGTCGATTACGCTGAGGGTTCTTATTCTCTCGCTGCAGAAACCTGTGACCGCCACGCTTAACTGGCGTCCCGGCTACGGGTCCGGCCGTTTCAAGACCGTGCCGCTTGTGCATGTCGCCCGAGGTGTTTACACGGTCACATTTCCTCCGGGCGGTGTGCCTGCTGAAGGCCTCCAGTACTACGTTGAAGCTTCCTTCCCGGCGGGACCGGTACTGCGTTTTCCGCCCACTGCGCCCGACCCGGCCCAAACAGTCGCCGCCTGGCCGAAGCCGTGAGCAAGAGAAAAGGCTCTGCCGCAGCTTACCTGCTTGCTTCGCTTGCGGTCCTGTTCTGGTCGACCTCGGGTTCAGCCTTCAAGTTGACCCTGCGGTACCTCAGGCCGCAGGAAATGCTCCTGTACATACCTCCGGTCGCAGCGGCGATTCAAGCCGCAATGGTCACGCGCCAAGGCAAGTGGGGCGAAATAAGGCGAATGGCCGGCAGCAAGTGGGCCTTTTCGGCCTTGGTGGGGTTTCTCAATCCGTTTCTCTACTACAACGTGCTTTTCGTGGGCTACGACCTGCTTTTGACTCAAGAAGCTACAACGATAAACTTCCTCTGGCCGATCGTTCTGGTCGTTCTTTCGGCCGTTGTATTCCGCCAGCGGCTGACCGTCAAAACGCTCGCAGCCCTTCTCCTCGGTTTCTGCGGAGTCTTGGTGATAACGACGAAGGGCGACCCGGCGTCGCTGCACTTCCGCAGCATCCGCGGCGTTCTGCTCATGCTTGCAACCACGGTTATTTGGTCTGTCTTCTGGATCCTCAATATGAAGGACGAAAGGCCGCCGTCCGTAAAGCTTTTTCTGGGCTTCTCTTTCGGCCTGCTTTTCTCGTTTCTTCTCTGGCTCTTTTTCCTGCCGCACAGAAAACCTCCCCTCGAAGGGCTTCTGGGTTGCCTGTGGGCGGGTGTTTTCGAAATGGGACTCACGTTCTTCCTCTGGCTCGGTGCGCTGAGTCTCGCAGAGAAAACGGCTCATGTTGCGAATCTTATCTTCCTCACCCCTTTTCTGGCTCTCTTCTGGATAAATCTCGCTGTGGGCGAAAGAATCCTCCCTTCCACTCTGTTCGGCCTTGCTCTTATCGTCGCCGGTATCGCCTGCCAGAAGTGGGCTGAACGCTCGGAGATGCCGCGCAAGGAGGGCGTACGCCGTGCTACTTAAGTGGGAGGACGACATCCCAGCGCGTATTAGAGGAAATCCGCCGGGAGCTTCGCTTCGGGACACCGGCGGCAGGCACCGCCTCAAGAACGAATTTCCCGGGGGGCAGCCCGCTCAGGCGGTACCAGCCTTCGTTGTCCGTAACGGTGCTTCTCAGAAGAGAGCTTGTGAGCCCGCCCTCGGTGTGCACCCACGAGAGTGTTACGCGCACCCCGGGCAGTGCATTTCCGTCCGAACCGCTTACCACACCTTCCACCCTGATATCACCTACGCCGAAAACCAACCGCACCTGCTTGGTTTCTCCGGGCTCAAGCTTAAGGCCCCGAATGCTGTAGTGCGGGCTTGAGCGGGTATCGAACATGATCTCACCCGCCGGCACCTCCTCAGCTACAAAGGTACCGTCAGGGGCGGTTACAACCTTAACCTGCGCCGACCAACTCTGAGCGCTGCGCACCCGGAAGGCGAAGCCCCCGAGCGGCTCTCCCTTTGCGTTCACTGCAACCCCTTCGATCGTCCCCACCTCGGCGAATTCCAGTACAAGCTCCACTGTAACGGTATCGCCTTCCTCAAGTACGATCCCCCGCCGGCGCAGGTCTTTGTACTTTGACCGCGGGAAGACGGCCAGAGTGTAATCGCGTGCCGGGTCGAGCCCTCTAAAAGCGAAAGAACCGTCAGCTCCGCTGCGGGTGGATTTGTTGAATTTCGCGCTGGGACTGTTAAGGAAAACGACCTCACCGGACACAGGCTCGCCTTCAGTGTTGAGCAAAGTGCCTACGATAGCGCAGTTTCCTTCTACAGGCTTAAGCACAAAATCAACAGCAAACTGATCATCCCCTTCTTCGCCCGTGAGGGTCACGGTTTTCTCCGCGCGGCGGTAGCCCTCTTTCCAAGCTCTAAGATAAATCGTGCCCCACCAAGAAAGGGTTTTGGTAACAAGCCGGTATGCTCCCGCTGCGTCCGTCTTGACCGATACCGGGCTTCGGCCGAGGACTGAAACCACGGCGTTTTGAACCGGAGCTCCTGAAGAGTCGGTGCAGGTCCCTGTAATCGTTACCTCAAAAGGCGCGCGGAAGACCAGATCGACACCTGTTGCAGGAGCTGTGACCAATTTGCGTACCCTCTCGCCTGTAACAGACCACAACGCGGTGAGGTTATAGGCCCCTTTGGGCAGTTCGGAAATCCGGTAAAAACCCTGAGAATCGCTCCGGCAGGTAAGGGCCGAATTCGCGTGCGGCCAAAGTTCGAGAACGTCTCCTGTTGCAGCGGGCTTAAGTTCAATCTGCACCTCAGGAAGCGGATTACCGCCGGTGTCCAAACACCTGCCGCTTACGGTATGCTCGGGCTTGCCTATCCTCAGGGTCACTTTCTTCGTTTGGCCCGAGGCAATGTTCACCGAGGCTCCGGTCCGTAGCTCCCCCGACTCGGTAACTACGCTCAGCCTGTATCCACCCTCGGGCAGGTCGGCAAACACAACGAGCCCCTGAGCGTCGGTTGTGCCCTGCTCAGCGCCTCCTTTCCCTTCCAAGGTGACCTCCACTTGAGGCACCGCCGCGCCTTCATCGTCAAGAAGCTCGGCAATGAGACGGCAGGATCCCCGGCCCTGCAGCCGAGGGGGAGTTTTCCCGGCCGCAGCTCCTGCTGCGCCCTGCTTCCGGGAAGCGGAAGACGGGGTACTCCCTCCGGCGGACCCTACGCCTTTTGAGCCGGAAAGCGGTGTGCGTCCGGCCGATCCTCCCGCCGAACGCCCCGCCCGGGCCGCCGTCCCCCGGGGGCCTGTAGCTGAAGCGAGGTTGGGAGCCGGTGCCGTATAACCCCCGCCTGGAAACGCACCGGCAGCCCCTCCACTCTGCCTTCCGCCTCCAAGCGGAGCTGTGTTTTCAGCAAGAGAGCCGATACCGTCTCCCGAGGTAAGTACGTAGAGAAGCGCACCCCCGAGAAGTACAGCAAGCAGGACCGAAGGAATGACAATGCGCATGAGTTTCTCAATTGTAGAGAGGGCGAAGTCGGAGACATCGCACCTCAGGACCGGGCATTATTCCCCATCTTATAGTCCTTTCGGCTCTCATGCCCACCTCGTTTTGCCAAGTGCGGCCGTATGCCCATAATAGGAGGAAACAAGCTGCCGGTGGTCTTTGCCGGTTTCTTCAAGCAGAAACCCGTTTCCCGGGAGTTATCCCGGCTCATGCACGAAAAGCCGCACTTCAGACTTTACCGTTTTGCAGGGATCCTGTTCGCCCTTTGTGCCGCGTTGTTGCTGTTGCTCGCCGTCCTCCTTCCCCCGCCACGGAATCTGGAAAGCACGTTTCTCCTCAAGACACGGGTCCTTCCCTCATGGTATGTGATCTCCTGGGGTGTAAACGTCGAGCACACTTCCGAAGGGTTGCGGATAATTCCCCTTCAGCCCGGCCGTCCTTGGGTAGGCTTCAGGATACAGCGCGCCCGGCGGGACCCTGCTGCCGACCCCTTCCGCCCCCGCCTGGCTGAGAAACTTCTCTCAAGGGGCGTGCTGCGGTTCTGCCTGAGAGGGCTCCCGGACCGCACAGGGGCGCGCCGTGATCCACCGCGCCTTCAGATTCTGCTTTTTGAGGGGCCTCAAACAAAGGCCGGCCACCCGGTACGGGTACGCCCCTGGCACCGGCTGCAAAGCTCACCCGACCCGACATGGCATTGCTATGCGGTTCCGCTGGGACTTTTTGAAGCCCGGCCGCCAATTCGTCTCTTCGCAGTCGGATTCCAAGCTGTAGGGCCGCTGCAGCACCCATTCGAGGTCAGGGATGTGGCTCTTGAGCTTTTCGATCCCCGAGAGCTCAAGAAGCTTTCGCTTCCCCCTCCTGATGTCGCCTGCTTTCCTGCAGTTGTAGAACTTCCCCCCGAGCTGCGAACGGCCGGAAAGCCTAAACTTGAGAACGGCCGCTTTACCTTGAAGGGAAGGGTTCGGTTTCTGTTCGGAACGCAGATATCTTACGACATGCGGCTTGATCTCTGGGGGTTCAGCCTCAAGCCGCCTGAGAAAAGCGGGGAGAAATGGAGCGGATATCCGCCCTCGCTTGCCTGGCTTTACGAAACGTTGCCTGACAAAGGGCAATTCCTGAGAGTCGGTTTCAATACATGCTGCGTGACCGCGCCCCCTGAGCCTTTTCTTGCGGATTTCCTGCCCATGCCGCTTGAAGGAAGAGAAGCTTTTGACCCCGAGAAGCTCTCTGTGCTTGCCTCCCGCCTGCAAATGCCTTTTCTTGTGGACCTGACCATGTTCCGCTGGACCTTGGGCGCGCTGCGCTCGAAAGCGAAGCTTCCTCCCGGTGCGCTTTCACCGGAGGGAAGCCACAATATGCCTTTCAGTCTGACCCCTGCAGGTTTCAAGCTTTATGAGAGATATGTGCGGCGGGTACTTCTGTTCTTCAAGAAACGGAATATTCCTGTTTACGCTGTAGAGCTCTTCAACGAGCCTGACATACCACCGGGGGCGGCCGTGCACAGAGCGGCCTTCGAAGAGTTTCTCCGTGCTTCGGAACCCGATCCTGAGGCGCTTCGTGCCCGGCTGTCTCTCTCCTCCTCGGGCGATCCCTACATGCAGGCTGCAAAGGCGGAGCCTGATTCAACACTTTTCCTGTATTTCGCGCATGCAAAGTTTTTAAGAGGAAGATTTGCGGAACTCACCCGGCGCTTGCAATCCACGGTGGCCGAAGTTCTCGGCCCCGGCGTGCCCACGTCGATTCAACTCAACAGGTACGATATCGTTCAGAGTACGCCTCTTGTGGATCCTGAGGAGCTCTCAAAAACACTTCCGGTTCTTGCCGCACCTACAGACGGAGGAACCTGGACGCACGGCCGCCCGGCACGCAAGAAACCACTGCAGGCGATCCGCAGTCCTCTTGCACCCGCACCGCTTACGGCCGACCTGCTTCAGGCCTTAAGCGGAGGGACCAAACCGATCTTGGATCATGAGATGTATGCCCCGGGTTCAGCCTCCGCTCTCCTGGTGCAACTTTGGACAAGGGTGCTTTTGGGCTACCAAGGGGTCTACATGTTTGCGTGGTCCAAGCGGGCATGGCAATGGCACACTGAGGAAGAGGGGAAACGCGTTGCAGAGCGTTACCCATTCTGTCTCTTGAATCCATACGCACACCCTCCTTCGGAGCTTGCAGCCTTGGGCCGCTTCCGCCGCCAACTGGCCCCATACGAGGAGCTGCTGCTTGGCGGCGGGAAGCTCAACAGACCGCTTGTGGCTTTTCTTCACAGCTACACGAACGAACTTGCTCACAGAATCACGTTGACGGCAAGACGCTACGGCAGAGAAGCTTATGCAGCGCTTCGCTACAGCCATATTCCATTCGTCATACTGACCGAGCGCCTTTTGGCCGAACGAATGGGAAGCGGCGCCCGGCTTCCTCACGTTCTGGTTGTTTCGGGTGTTTCGATCGTTGGGTCTGAGACGGTAAGCCTTTTGCGCCGCTTCGTAACGAAAGGAGGGGTGCTTATCGTCTTAAACTCACCTCTTGAAGAAACGCCGCAAGGCGAGCCCGCCCCAACCGCCTCGCTTCTCGGATTCTCTTTCGGCCCGGAAGATCCTTCCGAGGTAACGCTGAGCGGGATCCCGGCTGCAGGTCTTCCCGGTCCTGTTGAAGGCTACGCATTCAGGTGGATCGTTGCATCTGATGCACAACCTCTGTACCGCGATAACCGGGGCGAAGTGCGCGTTGCACTTAGGAAATGCGGCCGCGGCCGTATCTACATTGTGGCTTTTGCTTCAGAGTCTTATTCGCTTCTAAGGGTGCTGAAAGTGATCTTGGAACGGGAAGGCGTCCGGGCTCCATGGACTCTTACCTTCTCAGGAAGCGGGGAGCATGCAACAAACGTTCTTATTGAAGCGCGAGGCACGGGCGGGCGTGCGGCCGTGCTTTTCGCCAACCAGGATCACTATGACAAGGACCTTGCGTTCAGGTGGGTTGAGCTCAAAGGGCTTTGGACTGTAAGCCTCAAGCTCGGAGAGGACGAGAAGCAGTGGCGGGAAGCAGGAAGCTCCCGGGTCTTTGAGTTCAGGCTCCCCGCCGATTCGGTCCGAATGCTTGTTTTTGTGAAACACCGGGACCGGGAGGTCGGAAAGTGAAGGTCGCCGTCCTCGGTATCGATGGGCTTTATCCGGCTTTCTTTCAAGACTTCGCCCCCGAGCTTCCCGTGTTTTCAGAGCTCAAGCGCAAAGGATCACTTAACGTTCTTCATTCAACGATTCCTCCCTTCACCCCTCAGGCTTGGACCACAATGCTTACAGGGGCGAACCCGGGTACGCACGGCATAGCCGGATTCGTCCTGAAGCTCAACGGAGAGCGCAAGCCGGTTGATCGTACGGACATTCAAGTGCCTTCGCTTATCGAGCATTTCGCGGATCAAGGGGTGCGGGTCGGCGTTTTGAATGTGCCGCTGAGTTATCCCGCACCTCCCTGGGCGACATTCGCCGTTTCAGGAATGCTCACTCCGGGGGTGAATGCACCGGGCTTCACCCAGCCGCCTGATCTCGCCGCCAAGCTTCTGAGCGCCGTGCCGGCTTACGTGATCGACGTTGCGGTACAAAAGCATCACCTGGAGGATCGCACGGTTTGGGCCCGCCTTGAGGCCATGGCCGAAGCGAGGCTCCAAGCTGCGCGCTTTCTGCTGCGCTCTTTCCAGGTGGATCTTTTCTTCGTGGTCTTTGTGGTGCTTGACCGGTTCTGCCACCTGGCTTTCCGCTATTTTTGCGGCAAAGACCCGCTTGCAGGAAGCCCCAGGGCGGAACGCTTGCGCAGGTTGTTTTCCGGAATAATGCGCGGGATAGACGCCTTCGCGGGCGAGCTTTGCGAGAAATTCGACTCTGTTCTTGTGGTTTCCGATCATGGCTTCAGGCCTGAGATAGGTAAGTTTTACCTCCCGCTTTTCCTCGAGAAGAACGGGCTTTTCAAGCCCATTCCTTCGCTCAAACGCAAGGTCGCCGATCTTGCAGTCGCGGTGCTCGGCCGCTCTTTGCTCAGGCGGCTCCTTCCGAGCGGCTTCTTGAGCCGGGAGCTTGCACGAAACGCACCACGGCCCGGACCGGGTTCACGAGCTTGGCCCTCGGAACTTGCAGCCCAGGGTGTATGGTGCCCGGATCCTGCGCAGCAAGATCGTTTGAGGGAACTTCTTTCCGAATTGCGCCACCCGCGCAGCGGGGAACCTTTGCTTACCGGTATTTGGAAGCGGGATGAGCTTTACCGGGGGCCTTGCGTACAGCGGTTTCCCCACTTGGTGCTTGAGCTCTTGCATGGAGGAATCGAGGTTTCTCCTCATGCTATAGGAAGGCGCGCTTTGCACTTAAGCCCTTCGGATTGGCCGGGCGGCCACCACGACAGGCATGGAGTTGCTCTGGTTTACAGTCAAGACGCAAGAGTGAAGCCCAAGCACGAGGCATGGGATATGGTCGATGTAGTTCCTTCGCTCTGTTCGCTTATGGGGATCAAGGCGCCCCCGTGGGCCGAAGGATCAAGTCGAATACAAACGTGCGGGTGAACGTGCGGGTGAACGTGCGGGTAATGAAGCTGCAACACGAAAACCCTCCTGGGAGTTGAAGAGCGAAACCCGTGAAGATACTGATCGTAAACAAATACCTTTACCGGCGCGACGGTGTGACAACGGTAGTTGAAGAAACCGCAGCTTTGCTTAAAGCGGCCGGCCACAGCGTCGCCTTTTTCGGGCAGGATCACCCGGTTCGCTTCACAGAGGGGTTTGGGGAGCAGACGGTAAGCCCTGTCGAACTGCACGTTGAAAAGGCGGGTCTTTCAGGTGCCCTGCGCGCTCTGTTGCGTCTGTTTTTAAGCGTAGGGGCCGCCGGTCCCTTTAAGAAAACACTCCGGGATTTCAAGCCCGATATAGTCCACATGCATAATATTTATCACCACTTGGGACCCCACTTGGTGGCGAAAGCGCACTACCGGCGTATCCCCGTTGTCATGACCCTGCATGACTACAAGCTCTTCTGCCCTGCTTACAGAATGCTGCGGCCCGAAGGAGATTCCCTCAAGCCTTGTGACCACTGCCTGAAAAACGGCAGGCATGAAGTCCTACGGTACAGGTGCGTGAGAGGTTCCTTCCTCTTTTCGCTTGTTTGTTTCCTCGAAGCCCTTTTCCACCTGCGGCTTTACGCTCGGATAAGCGCATTCATCGCGCCGAGCCGTTTTATGGCACAAACAGCAAGACGGGGCGGAATCCCCCCGGAAAAACTCCGGTTGATTCCAAATCCGGCTCCTGTTCTTGAACTCCCTGCGGCGGACCGCACCCCGAATCGGCCGGTGTTCTTGTTTCTCGGCCGGCTCTATCCGGAGAAAGGGGCCGGCCTCTTCCTTGAGGCTCTCCGAAAGCTTCCGCCCCACTCCTTTCGTGCTGAAATAGCAGGTGAAGGGCCTGAGGAGAAAACTCTCAGGGCTCTGAGCGAGCGCGCCGGGCTTCCTGTTTCTTTCCGGGGATTCGTATCAGGCGAAGAAAAATTGCGCCTTCTCTCCTGCTCCTCCTGCGTGGTAATGCCTTCGCTTTGGTTTGAAAACTGCCCCATGACCGTTTTGGAAGCTTACAGGGCGGGCGTTCCCGTGGTGGCCTCCAGAATCGGCGGTCTTCCCGAAATAGTGGAGGAAGGGCGCACCGGGATGCTCGTTCCGCCGGGGGATCCCCGCGCTCTGGCCCGAGCACTTCGCACAATAATCACGCAGCCCCGTGCAGCGGCAAGAATGGGGCGGCTCGGCAAGAAAAAGGCGGAAACTTTCTACGCGCCCGCGGCCTACCTCGAGCGCCTTCTCAGGCTTTACAGCTCGGTGAAGGCCGGCTGAGTCGTGCCGCCGCACCAAGCAAGAGGCCTATTTCGGCCCAAAGCAGGAAAAGAAAAGCGGTAAAGCTAAGGAGGTTGTTTATCAGGCTTCCCGCCATAACCGCTCCATAGGTGACGAAAAGCCCGCGGGACAGGCCCGCCAAGCTTGTCTCCCGGAGCTCATCCGCAGCTTTTGCGATCGAACGCAGCGCAAGAAGATGAAAAGCCGCATAAGCCGCCAAACCCACCACTCCGCCTTCAACAAGAAAGAGGATCATGTCGTTGTGGGGATCACTGCCGCGCGCATGAAGAAACTCCTTTACAGGATTCACCGCACGGACCGTACCCAGACCCCAGCCGGTTAAAGGCATCTCTCCGGCGACATAAAGCAAATGGCGCCAAATGAGCAATCTTGCCGTGAGAGTCGTACGGGGATACCGGTCGGCAAGATCTTCGGCGATATTCGAACGGAGCATCATGCGTACGCGGGGAGCGATAAGCGGCGCTGAAAAAAGAAGCACACCTGCAAAAACCGCAAGAAGAAGACGGCGTCGCAGAAGATACAAGAGCCCTGCAAACGATAAAAGCGAAAGGGCGATCAGAGTAAAGCTCACCGAAAAGGCAAGCCCCAACGCAAGCAGGGCCAAAACAGCTCCAAGCCGAAGACGCGCCTTGCGGCTTTGCGATTCGGCAAACTGAGCTGCAAGCACGTTCAGGCCGCCGAGCAGCACGTATCCCAACGTGTTGGGGTAAGCGAAAGGCCCGGTTGCGCGGCGCACCCAACTTGTTTTTTCCAAAACCCCTCCTCCCAACAAGTATTGCCCGATCCCCCAAACACAACACAGAGCCAAAGCTGCACCTACCCCCCAATGCACCGACTTCTCCCTGCCGCGTTCAGCCGCGTGGTAAGCTGCTGCAAAAATACCGCAAACAGCCCCCAGCCGGAAAAGCTCGCGCACTGAAGCAGAGAGCTGCCCCGGGCCGAACCTCAAAACCCCGACACATAAAGCCCACAGCAGACCTGTACCCAGAGCGATCCACGGGAGAAAAAGTTCGTATCTTTTCGGCTTTAATGCCGCAAAAGCTCTCAGGCCGACCAAGAGCGCCGCAAGCCCCAGAGCCCCGCCCGGATTGAGAAACATGCCGCCGGGCAGAACGATTCCGACATTACGCGCGCAGTCTGCAGCCGCACGCAGAAAAAGCAATGCGGCCAAAGCAAGGGCCGGCCGCCTGAAAGCGCAAGCCGCAACTGCAAGAGCCGGCAGGAGGAGTATTACCCCCGCCGGCCCGCCCTCAACGAGCGCTGCTTGAGCGGTCCCGGCTTCAATCACTTTCCTCGCCGTGCAAGTAGATCCGCCAGCCGAGGTATCGCTCCCAAGCCTCAGCCACCGCCTGCGCAACCTGCGATCTGTTCACCGCTACGTGGTGCTCAAAGCCCTGATCGCAGATAAAGTGAAGCAGATCCTGGAGCTTCGGAACCCGCAGAACCCCTATCCCGCCGAAACTCTTGGGATCTTCATCCTCAACGCGCCCTTCCCCCACATAGCCGCATATTTCACCCAGAATATCGTTTGTGCTCAGGCGGGCGAACGTCAGGGGGCCCGGGAGAAGCACGCCCGTGCATGTCCCCCACGTGTTCTCCTTGCCCACTGAATCAGCGATTATTTCGTGAAAATCAAGCTTAACGGATCTTAGAAAACTCTTCGCCAAGTTGCTGCAATGGAAAATAAGGCATGCATCAGGGTCGTCGCCCCAATTGTTGTTCCAGTCCACAAGAGCGCTCGGCGTGCCTGAAGCAAGCTGAAGCGAGTACATGGCCACGGCCCCCATGAGGTCCACCTCGCAAGCCTGCGGAATGAGTTTCTCGCTCAGCATGCTCATGCATGTACAAGGCACAACGCCGTAAATCTCCTCCAAAGCGGTCCAACACTGCAAAGCTGCGCCGACCAATTCGTGCTCCTGCATGAAATCTTCGATCGCAACCCCTAAAGCTGCGATCCGCCGGAACGCGTCCTCCGGCAGGGCGCTTGTGTCGCCGTAAGCCTTTATCTCTTTGATCTTTTCCGCAGTCCGCTCGGAAGACTCAGCCTTTCTTGCAGCTTCAATGATCTCTGACAGATCCACCGTCTCTACGGATATGCCGTTCGCTTCAAGGATTTTCTCGCTGAACCGCACGGTGTTGAACGCCATGGGCCTGGCGCCGATGGCTCCGAATTTAGCGCCCCGCAGGCCGCGCACCACCCTGCAAACGGCCGCAAAACGCTCTAAATCCTTCTTGAATTCCGGATCCCGCGGTGAGACCGTGTGGAGAGTGGTGAGCGAAAACTCGATTCCGTACTGGCGCAGATTGTTGCACACGGACATCTTCCCGCAGAAAGAATCGCGCCTCTGCCCCATAGCCAGTTTACCCGGTTCGTCAGGGTAAGCCTGAACGAGAACCGGCACATCCAGCGCGGCCCAACGCACGGTGTCGGCGGCCGCTTTTTCATCCCCGAAGTTGGGCAGAAAGATTATGATCCCGTCGATGCGCGAGCGGTTTTCCTGAAAAAGCCGCGCGGCGGTACGGGCGTCCTGCGGAGTTTCCACCCCTCCGAGCTTGGTCTGCTCAGGAGTCGGAATAACAACCTCGTGTCCTGCTTGGCGGATCACCTCCTGCACTTCCTGCCAAGCATCCCGGGCCAGAGAGTCGGGGAAGAAACCGCGATTCCCGATTATCACGCCAAACGTGCAACTTCGCGCCATGGGATCAACCTCCTTGGTTACGGACCTTCTGAGTTGTAAACCTCCTTAGTTGCGGCACTCCTGCGCTTTTCAATTCGCTCTCCGGGCCTCCCACCCGGGCCCAAACGGGCTCCAAAAAGCCATACCATTTTGCCAGGGCAGGTCCCGCGCGGAAAGTCAGGAGCCCCCTTTCACCCCGCCCAAACGCTTAACAAGGAAAATCAGAGCTTCGCCGGGGCCGTAGAAATCCGCCACTTTCGCCTCAATCTGAAGCCCGCACGCTTCCCAAAACGCCAGAGCACCGGCCAATCCCGGCCGCCCGCTTGTTTCCACAACAAGCAGGGTGCCCCCCTCGGTGCGGGCCTCCGCCTCCACATACTGAACAAGAGCGCGGCCGAGCGAACGTCGCTCCCAAGCAGGCCTTACAAAAAGCCAAGTTATGACCCAAACGTGATCGCTTAGCGGAGCCCTGGTGTAACAAACGGCTCCGCGAAGCTCCTGCCCCGGCCCGAAGACCCCGCAGCTTCTTTCCTCCCCGTCACCTTGAACCGCTGCAGCAAAACCTGAGAAGGCCACCCTTCTCTCTCTTGCCGTAAACGCCTGGATCTCCTCCAGGGCCCGGCGCAGATCAGGGAGATCTTCCGGTTTTAGAGGCCTCAAAATCGAATCCGCTCCAATCCGAACCTCACCGCGCATACCCACTGCCCGGAAACGAGCTCCCGCACTCTTTCTTCAGGCGCAAAGAACAGGGCGGCGCACTAAGCACAAACCCGCGGTACAAGCACTTTGCAACCCTCGGGGAAGATTAGCTGAGAAGACTCGCCAGAGCAAGGTCTCAGCCCCGGACATGCGCGGTACGCAAACCGGCCTGTTCGCCCCTTCCTTCAGCCCCTTCCGTGTAAGCCCCGCAGGAATTTGTACTTGCTGAAGCTCTCAAAAGAGCGGTTGACCTCTTCTTGGAGCACCTCTACAATTGCCCGGGACTGCTTAGGCATCAGAAGCTCCCGCGAGCCGTAGTGTGGTGCCTTGTGCGGGCGCCGCATGTGGGAAAACCAGGGGAAAGGCAAGAGGGGAAAAGGGGGAAGGGGAATCTGAACGGCAGCTCCTTGAAAAAACGGAAGCCGAACTTCGGATCCCTGATGGATTCCCGAATCTTTGATGGACTCTTTATGGTTGAGTTGAGAAAAGCGCCGACGCCGCTCCGGGCGGTCGCCCTCATCGCCTGCCTGCTTGCTGCTTTGGGCTGCGATAAGGGGGCGCGCAGCCGCGGAGCGCCTCCTCCGCCTCCTGCTGAGCCTGCACCCGTCGTCTTGTCCGTCGAACCTTCGGCAGGGCCTCTCGGTGGAGGAACCACTGTTACGATAAGCGGTGATAATTTCACAGACCAAGCTGAAGTCTTCTTCGGGGCGTCTCCGGCTGTCTCGGTCGTTTTCGTTGACGCGCAGCACCTCCAAGCGGTAACTCCACCCGGATCCGGACCGGGAGCCGTGGAAGTCAGAGTCCGTACCGCGGCCGGTGAGGGAGCCCTCCCGGAAGCTTTCACCTACGAGGAAGAAGTAAAACCTTTGCCTGAGATTTTTTCGATCGAGCCTCAAATGGGGCCTCTTGCAGGAGGCAACACGGTCAGGGTGAACGGGGACAACTTTCAAGAAGATTCCCGCCTTTTCTTCGGATCGAACGAGGCTCAAAGCGTAACTTTCATTGAGGTTCACACACTTGAGGCCGTAGTCCCTCCCGGAGACCGGACGGGGCCGGTCGCGGTAAAGGTTGAGACCGCAGTCGGCTCTTTCACCCTCCCCGCCGCCTACACGTATGTCCTTCCTGTCATCGAAAGCGTAACTCCGGCCGAAGGCCCTCTTGCCGGAGGAACTGAAATCGTCGTTACGGGCAGCTACCTGGCGGCGGACGGTCAGACGACTCTCCTGGTGGGCGAAAACCCGGCTCAAATCATTGAGGCCGAGCCCCAAACCCTTCGGGCCACCAC
>CAZGYL010000051.1:0-14516 GCA_964529985.1 uncultured Planctomycetia bacterium
ACGGAGTTCCGGCGGCCTGCGAGGCCGATATCAACGCCGCTCTCACCCATGCGCTTGTACTTTATCTCTTTGATCGACCGGGATTTCAGCAGGACCCGGTTCCGGATACCAAGCGCGGTACTCTTATAGGGGCGCATTGCACCTGCGCGACGCGGCTTCGGGGTTTGGACCAAGAGCCGGTCGAATTTTATATTCAGCACCACCACGGGAACCGCGATGCGGTGCCGAGACCCGTATGGGAACCCGGGCAGCGCGTGACGGTCGCCAGCCTGAGGGCGCCTCGCAGCGAGGATTCGCGACCGGAGCTTATCGTCTCGACCGGTTCGGTGGTTGAGAACAGGAAGGTCCCGCCCGCAGGCGGGTGTGTGGTTTCGGTTGAAATACGCCTTGACGGTGTTGACGATTGTTTGGCGTACCCCGGGTTTCACCAGCTTTTCTTCTACGGGGATTTCAAGCGGGATCTGCTGCGCTACTGCAAGCTTTTTGATATCAACCCTGTTGTGGTCTGAAAACTCGCTCGCGCGAAAACGGATGCTGCCGGGGCCGAATGCCGCCCTGGGCCGCGTGCATTATATACCTTCCCATTTGGGCAGCCGCCGGCCGGAGCGGGAAGATACTTGCGGCGTGAGGCACTACTTCGTTTCGCTGCACTTGGCGCAACAAAGCAAGAACCCCGGGCCGTCATCCTTGGGATAGACGTTTCGTGTTGAAACGCCGCAGCATTCACACACCCACGGATCCAAGGCCTGAGTGAGCGGGTTGTACGTAAGGGTCGCCTTTTTCTTGAGCTTGCGGTAGCGCAACTCCAAGGTGAGCCGCACGGTACGCATAAGGATGCGGGTAGCTCCGCATGGGTGCAGCCTTACTTCGGTACGGTAGGCCCGGCGCAAATCTTCGATCTTCCGCTCCATTTCGGCCGGAAGGGTTTTTATCTTTTCCAGCCTTAGGGTGCGGGTCTCCCGGCTCAATCCCGTGCGCTGTGCTTGGGCACCCATCTCCTGTTCGAGGGCCTGGTAATATTCCCTGGTGTTGCGAATGTCTCGCTCCAGCCTCCGCGCCGCGTTCTGCAGGAACGATTCGAGCTCACGCTTTACCAATTCCTTCATGGAGGAAAGGGCGGCTTTCAGAGCGCCCTCGATTTCCGTCGGGAACTCCGAGGGCAAGTGTTCCGGCCGGTGGAAGGTCAGCCTGAAACGTGCAAGAGCTTTTTCAAAATCAGGGACCACCGCTCCTGTCTTCTCCTGCACCGTGATTCGTAGGAGCCCTTCCTTGCGCTCGTCGCTCAAGGCTACGTAGCGGCATACAAGATCGAGGTAGGTGAGCTTACTCTCGGCGTGATCCCAAAGCTTTGATCCCATGCGCCAGAACGAAATGTCCCGGGCCAGGATGTTTTCAAACCCGCCGCGTTTCAAGTACGGAATCTCCACGGTGCAGTAAACAACCGGCACGTTGCTTGTCGCCAGGGCGACCAAACGCTCAAGAACAGGGTGGCCGTACGTGAGCCCGATGCCCTGCGGCCCGAAAGAGACCTCCTCGCCCAGAGAAAGGGCCCGGGAAACCGGAGCGGGAAGGAGCGCAAAGAATCCCGGGCCTTCCCACTGAACGGCGCCGCCTGAACGCTCAAGCACCTTGGCGGCAAAGGAAAGCAGTTCGTTATCCGACGGGAACCTCATACTCCGAAGTCGTCCCTGAAGAGCTTCTCGTCAAGTTCCTTACTCTTTTCGTAAGCCATACGCGCGCGCCTGAGGCGCTCACCCAGTGATTCGAAGGCCTCCAAGCGCTTGCGCGGATCGGGGTTCTGAACCCACAGCTCGTAAACCAACTGGTCGAATTCCTGCTCGCCCCGGAGTCTGCCCAGGACCATGTCCATTTCGCCCACGACAAGCTCAAACATGTTCAGCTTTCGATCCAGTACGTTGAGAATATAGTCCTCAACACTTTCCTGGGTGCAGAAATTGTAGACGTAAACCTCCTTTTCCTGGCCGATACGGTGGACCCTTCCGATCCGCTGTTCTATCTCCATGGGATTCCACGGCAGATCGTAGTTTACGACCACGTTGCAGAACTGTAGGTTGTGGCCTTCCCCGCCGCTTCCCGAAGAGAGAAGCACCGGGCAGCCCCGGCGGAAAAGCTCCAGCGCCTCCTGCTTCTTTTCTTTTGATAGAGAACCCTGGAAGACCGCGTGGTGAACGCCCCTCTCCTCAAACAGGCGGTGCAGGTACCGGAGTGTGACCAGGGAGTTCACAAAGACAATCGCCTGATCCTTCAGGGCCGCAAGCAGGTCCAGCAAGGCATTTGACTTGGCGGTCGCACGCAGGGTCTCTCCGAATCTTAAGACCTCGACGGCCCTGGCTCGAAACGCGCCGTCGGCGCTAGCTGCTATTTTCTGAAGCAACGTCGTAGCAGCCGCAGGGGAGGACCCGGCGTTGGCAAGCACACGCCTCAGAGCGAGTTTCAGGCGCGGAGGACACCTCCCGGTCGAAAACTCCGTGACGAGTTTACTTACATCATGATAGAAAGCTCGCTCCTCCTCCGTGGGAGTTATCCTGGTGGTGGTGGCGTAACGCGGCGGAAGGGTGACCTTGGCCACAGACCTTGTGTTCCTGACCATCACTTCCTTGAGAAGCGTCCGGAGTTTTTCCCGGTTCTTGGGATCCGTGGGGTCGCCGCTTTTCATGAATTCCGCCCGGAACTCCGACCGGGTCCTCAGGTGGCCGGGCTTGAGCAACGTAACCAGGTTGTACAGCTCCTCAAGGTTGTTTTCCACCGGCGTCGCCGTAAGAAGCAGCAGGAAGTCTCTCTTTATATTGTCGACAAGTCTCCAGTTTTGAGTGTTTCGGTTCTTCAGGTGGTGCGCCTCATCGACAATGACCATGTCGAACGGGCGGGAAGTGATTTGGAGGAAATTCCGCCCGCGCTTTGCAACATTTATCGAGGCGATTATGAAGGGCTTACGCCAGAACGAATCGGGATCCTTCCTGAATTCGGCGTCGTTGGTAGTTACAAACTGCAGGCCGAACTTCTCCTCCATCTCCTCCCGCCATTGGGCGACGAGGGCGCTTGGGGTTAGGATAAGCGCCGTGCGGACAAGTCCCCGTAGCACGTATTCTTTGAGCACCAGCCCGGCCTCGATTGTTTTTCCAAGGCCGACCTCATCCGCCAGGATTGCACGGCCGCGCAGGGTTTTCATGACCCTGCGCGCCGTTTCCTCTTGGTACCAGAGGGACCGGACGTTCTTGAGGGTGGGCAGGCAGAGCAACTGATCGAAGCTGCTCCTGAAGGAGTGCTGGTAGGCTTCAACCGCCAGCGCCAGGTCCTCAGGAGAAGAAGCGCGCTTGTCTCTCACAGCCTCAAGCAGAGGATCGATCTGGAAATCAAACCGAAGCTCAAGCTGCACCCCGGGCTCGGGAGGAGCCTTTCCCCGGCGTTTTTCTTGCGCAGCCTGAGGTTTAGGGCTGTTTCGCGGCGCCTGTGGTCTCTGGGGCTTCCGGGACCGATCCTCGAGCGGTTTCGCAAGGGACAAAAACTCCTCGAACAACTCGATGGCCTGAGTCGGGGATTCCGAGTCTGTGACAGGTATGATGCGGCCCTCGTGTACAGCTCTTGCAAGACTCGCCCCGATTTCGCGCTCGCCCCTTCGAGAGGCCTCGACGCAGAAGAAAAGAGCGTCCCGGAGGTTAATGATGCTAAGAAGCCGCAAGTGGTTCTTGATAAGCCGGTAAAGAACCTCCTCTTCGCCTAGAAACGACGCTATGCTGATGGCTCTGTCCACCAGTTCTGGAAGGGCTCCTGCCTGGCGGATGCCTTCAAGCGCAGCCTGGAGGGCCGCCTCGGGGTCCTTCTGCTCCAGGGCCTCGTGGAACGCGAGCAGAAACGGCAAAGCCTTCTCCAGGCGTTTCGCACGGAGGGTCTGCTCTTTCAGTGCTTTGCGCTTTTCTTGGCGCTTCTTTCGTTTCTTAAGCTTCCTGTCTTTCGGCATGTTTTGGATCGACTCGGGTCCAAGTCCACTAACCGGCACTTAATTAGAGCCCCGGCGCAATGCTGCGTCAACAAAGCCCGCGCAGGTTCGTGCAGGACTCACATCCCCTGGGCAGAAATGTTGCTGAAGCGGGCTGCTTACTTTTGTTCGGTTCTGAGGAATCCGCATTCGTGGAGCCAGGCGGCGCAAAGCTTGGGCCACATTTGAGCTACCGGGTGAGGGCAGGGCCTCAGGCCGTAGCCGTGGCCTCCCTTGGAGAAAACGTGTAACTCTGCTGTAACGCCTGCTTTCTTGAGCTCAACAAAGAAAAGCGCAGATTGGGCCCCACGCATTCTGTCGTCCCAAGTGACGGCCATGAACGTGGGTGGACAGCTTGAGGTCACCTTCGCAAGAGAGCCCAAAGCCGCAACGTCGTCCCGCAAGTCGTCACCGAGATAAGCCGGATAGATCGGCACAAGAAAATCCGGCCGGGCGCTTACTGTATCGGCTGAATCTACAGGATCGTAGGTCTGCAGGTCGAAGTGAAGCCCGGTCATGATCGTAAGATGGCCGCCTGCAGAGAATCCCAGCATGCCGATCCGTTTGGCATCCACTTTCCATTTTGAAGCGTTATGGCGCACGAGCCTGACGGCGCGTTGCGCGTCTTGAAGCGGTTCGAAGTACGGGCGCTTCGGATCGCGCCTGGGAACCCGGTACTTGAGGACGAAAGCATTAACTCCCAGGGAATTAAGCCATTCTGCTATTTCGATTCCTTCTTTTTTCCAGGCGAGCATGTTGTAGCCCCCGCCCGGGCAGACGACGATCGCACAACCGGTATTGCACTTTTCAGGCGCCGGGAAAGGAACCAAGCAGGGCTTCCCGACGTAAAAGATGTTTTCGGGGGTGTTCCGAGCGCGAAGCTTCGAAATGCGTTCCGGCGGGAGCACCTTTGACTCCTTTGGGAGCCCTTGGGGCCAGAGTTGTATTTCCCCTGCGCGAGCTTCTTGCGCCGTAAAAACAGAAACCGGGAAGAGAAACAGAGCCGAAAGGATAGTGCGGTTCATTGAGAACTCCTGTGGATATAAAAAGACTTATCGCCTGCGACACGACTTCCGTCTCATTGTAAAGGGCTCGAGTATGAATCTGTCAACCGGGATCCTGGCCTCTGGACGGGTTAAAGCGCAGTCGGCATAATCAGGCCTGCTTGCGAATCAGGGCTCGGGCGCCCGGAGGATTGTTTCCCCCGAGGCCCCGAAAGAACAGAAGCTGAAAAACGGTGTTTCATAATGAGCCGACGATTCACAAAGCCGGCCGTAGGTTTCCTTTTGGGATTCATCTTAAGCGTTTCCAGTCTCCACGGTGCTGTGGAGCCTGAGTTACGCGGCGTATGGATGCATGCAACCCAGATAAAAACCCCCGCAGAAACCCGCGCCTGTGTTGAGCGGATAGCAAAAGCCGGCTTCAATGCGGTATTTGTGCTTGTTTGGTATTGGGGCGGCGAGGCGTATTTCAAAAGCTCCTATTGCCCCATGGGCCGAGGGGTTCAGCCGGGACATGATCCTCTCGGCGCCCTGGTCGCCGCATGCCGTAGGCGTGGCATCCAGGTACACGCTTGGTTTGTGAACGGAGCGTACGGCGCGAAGGAGATCAACCACGTGCTGGACCGGCACCCCGATTGGGCTGTCGATACGGGAGGCGGCGGAGAGCTCTGGTACGACTTAGGCAAGCCGGAGGTAAGGGCTTTCGAGCGGGACCTCATGCTTGAATGCCTGCGCAAGTATGCGATCGATGGGCTGCATTTCGATTACATCCGCTACGGGCCACGATACTGTTTCTGCCGTTACTGCCGCCGCGAGTTTTCGAAGCGATTCGGCCTGAGCGCAGGCGTTGATTCCTGGGGGCGGACCTTCCCCCTTTACTTGACCGTGGGTGCGAATCCCGTGGGAAGGCCTGACAGTGCGCGTGTTCTGCTGCGCTTCCGGCGCGGTTTGCCGGCTGCAGCCCTTAACCGCCTCGGCAAAGGGGAGGCCTTGCTCCTTAACTGGCATGCAGAGGATCTTACGCCTCCTGCGGTTTCCGTTTTCGTTCAAAAGGTCCTTGCCCGCTGGAAAGTGTCTCCGGGCCGCGTTTTCCTTCTCAACACCAGGGAAAACAGGGCTCTGTACGGAGAGAGGTTCCGGGCGCGTGCTTTCCGGGCGTTTGAGCGCTTGGGGTTCAAGCCGAAGTACGCCTCGGAAGACAGGATCGGCAAGCTTCAGCCCGGCGATTTGGTTGTTTTACCGGCTGTATATTCTTTGTCCTCGCGGACCGCCGCCGAGCTGGAAAGCTTCATGAAGAAAGGCGGGTACCTACTTTTTATGGACGGACCCGTGCGTTCCATGCAGCTTGCTTCTGTAAGGCGAATGCTCGGCATGAAGCGTTCAAGCAGGTACTTTCACGGAGAGGTGGCGATAGAGCCCGTTGGGAAGAACGAGCTTGTGCCTGTTAGTGAGAAACCGATACCTATTTCGGTTCAGAAAGATCTGGAGCGGAAGTGGGCGTCGTTTAGAGCTTGGGGAGTGACGCAGCTTGTGCGCGAGGTTTACAGGGGTGCGAAAAAGATACGTCCGAGTTCTTCGGTGTCAGCTGCGGTTTTCACCCCGCTTGCTTCAGCCCGGCGAGTCTTCCAGGATTGGCCCGGTTGGCTGCGCGAGGGCATAGTGGATTTTGTCGTGCCCATGGCCTATACCTCAAGCACCGTCGCGCTTGCCGCTCAAGTGGCGGAGTGGAAAACGGTCGACCCCGAACTTCGTAGAATCATACCGGGGCTTTCAATCTACCTGCGGAAGAACGGAAAGACGATTCCGCGGCCCCCGAGCCTTGTGCTTGCACAGCGCGGAATCTGCAAGAAGGCCGGTGCGCGCGGCAACGTGTATTTCTCTCTTCACTATCTGAGCGAAGAGCTCATTTCAGCCTTTCGCAAGGGACCGTATCTGCGGAAGGCCCCGCCCTACATACCTTAAGGTGATCCGCAGGGCGCGAAACTTGTGCATGTGAGAGGGTCGCCTGTAGTATCAGGCCCGCAGTGGGGGAAAGGCGGCGGAGGCGGCTCTCCCCCTGCAAAGAGATAAGTAAGCAGGTAGATCGCATCCGCCAGATCAAGATCCCCCGAGTCGTTTGTGTCGGCGCTTTTGAGACAGGGCAGCTGCCGGCCGACAAAGAGGTGGTAAAGGGTTCCGACCGCATCCGACACATCGATTCGGCCGTCGGCGTTGACATCGCCACGTACAAAGCCGCCTATGCCACGAACCGAAACAAGCTCGATCCCCTCCCCGGTACCCAAGTTGCGGGAATACTGTTTATCGAGCGCGTTGTTCCAGTGCTCATGCACTCCGAGGCTTTCAAGCGGAGTTCCATCTCCTTCCGGGTCGTAAACGACGCCCGAAGGAGGATTGCCGGCAAGAGCGGCCTCGTGTAAGTAGTTGTCAACGCTTATGCCTCTGACTTGGCCTGAGAGCGTTGTTTCGCTCCTGCAGAAGTCAAGAGCCACCGAATCTATAGCTACTCCGTCTTGCGAAAGAAACAAACTTGAGGTCCAATCGTTGTTGAAAGGCTCCATACGCCAGCGCGACGGAGTTGAGCTTGATTGGTTTATTGCGGCGTAAAGTGCATCGATCATAAAGAGCAGGGTCTTCCCTCCCAGGTGCTCGTGTCCCATCAGATCGACAAGTGCGTTGGGCGACTTCATGGGCCTGTCGCGGCTTATTGAATCGTGCATGTGGCTGGGAGACCAACCGCCGTTCGGCCGCCACACCGAACCGAAGTGGTTCTTGGCGCAAAGGGTGACGCCGGCAAGGGAGTGACCGCGCAAAAGCGCAAGGTTTATGAGGTACGCGGCATCAAAGACGCACTGCGGTATGCGACTCTGGCCGCTGTATCTGACCGACCGATCGGCGAAATGTATCGCCGTTTCTGTTGCCGCCGTTGCGCGCAAGTTGCCTCCACCTCCCTGCCTGTCACAAAAACGTACTCCGGGGTACTCCCTTCTGCACGGGCCGTACACCGCGCTTGTTACGCAGCGTGAAGCGTCATAAACCGTAATCGCTTCCTGCTTAACGCCCGCCCGATCCACAAGTTGCCGGAGCAACGCCAGCACCACTTGGGGCGAAACAATGGGTTCGTTTGTGAGACTGTAGTCTCCGGCGACGTTCATGTTGATCTTAATTGCAATCCGCTCCCCCTCTTCATAGCCGCGGTCCCCTCGCCCGTGCGTTCTGTTGAAATATCTGAAAAGCGCATCCCAAGCACCTTCGTCGTCCGGTGCGCCTGTCAAACGCCGCAGCCCGACCGACAGCATGGCTTCTACAAGAGCTTGATCTGTGAAGTTGTTGCTCCACCAGTAGCGGGACCTGCCGTCCCAGCTTGTGGCTTTCGGCTCGTAAACCCAAACGACTCTTCCCGGGTGAACGCCTTTGCCGGCTCCTATGGGCGAGTTCGGCGGATCGGAAGGAGACCATGCCGCTGTGGCATCCTCACTCGGCAGGGTAAAGGCCCACAGAAAAAGCGCAACGGCACAACCTGCGCAAAGCGCTGCAAGAGCATACTTGGCCTGCTTGAGGTAACTCCGCGCGTTTTTCAGGATCGCAGCCGATCCCGCAACCCCTGCAAGCCAGAGAACAAAAGATGTTGCAATCGGAAAGGCGGCTCTCTGACACGGATACGCCGCACGGCTCGGCTTGGGCACAACCCGGATCAGGAACCAAACCAAAGCGGCGGCTCCTGTGAACAGGTAGACGATCGGAAAAAGACGGAAGTGTTTCCTACTCTCGTTCCGCTTCTTGCAGAGACTACCGCGGTATTCGCTCATTGGGCTTTTCTCCTTCCCGTTGACCACCTGCTGCCATCTTACATGCAAGACCCTCCGGAAAAAAGGAATTCCCTTTCAGGCGGACGGAGCATCCGGTCGAGAAGAAGCCGCCTGCGCAAAGGCGGAAGCGTCGATTGACGGGAAAGAACGCAAGCCCGTACCATGGAGAGCTCGGAAAAGAAAACAGCTAGGATTTTTTCGTGTTGCAAGGAGTAAGTTATGCTGAACTCGAAGCCCGGCCTTCTCTTGACGGTTTCTGTTTTCTGCTTATCACCGTGCCTGATAGGCGGAATCAACGGACAGCGCAGGGCTGTGCCCGGCGTACGAAACACAACGATCTCGGTACCGCCCGTTCTGTACGTCTCACCTGAGGGAAAGGACACTTGGTCGGGCCGTTTTGAAAAGCCTACACCGGACGGGAAGGACGGGCCTTTGGCCACCTTGCAGGCTGCACGGGATGCTTTGAGGCGGCTTAAGAAGAAAGAGCCGATTGATCGGCCTCTTGAGATCTTGATCCTGCCAGGCACCTATTTTCTGGACTCCCCTCTTCTCTTAACTCCTGAAGATTCAGGATCCAGGGAGTTCAGTGTCACGTTCTCGGGAATTCCAGGCAAAGAACCTCGTATTTCAGGGGGTAGGCGTATTCGAAACTGGGAAAAACACGGTCGGGTATGGCGGGCGTTTCTCCCGGAGGTAAAAGCAGGTCGGTGGGATTTCTTTTCTCTTTGGGTAAACGGCGAGCGTCGTCCCTGCGCCAGCTTGCCTGCTGAAGGCTATTTTTATACCGCGGGAAAGGTGGGAGCTTCGCAGGACGACGGGCTTAAGCCGAGAGCCGGCCCCTCAAACGCCTTTAGATTCAATCCGGGCGATATCGAGCCGTGGGAGGATTTCAAAAATGCGATTGTTGTTGTTTATCATTCCTGGGAGGTTTCCCTCCTTCGAATCGCGCGGATCGATATGCAGAGGCATATTGTTGTTTTCACGGGCAAGGCCCGCTGGCCTTTCGAAAGGTGGGGGCCGAAGCAGCGCTACCGGATCTACAACGTAAAGGCGGCTTTCGACAAACCGGGCCAGTGGTACCTGGACCACAGGGGCGGCTACCTGTACTACAGGCCCCTGCCGGGTGAAGAACCCGAGACGGCCGAAGTAATAGTCCCGCGCCTCAAGCATTTGGTTCTCATCAAAGGAGATCCTGAAAAGGGCCGCTTGGTTGAAAACATCCGTTTCCGGAATCTCAAGTTTTCTCATACCGCTTGGCCGATCGCACCCGAAGGACACAGCGACGCGCAAGCTGCGTTTTCCGTAGGCGCCGCTTTTGAGGCAAGGGGCGCCGGGCGGGTTCGATTGTTCGGCTGCGAGGTTTCACACCTCGAGAACTACGCGGTTTGGTTCCGCGAGGGCTGCAGGGAAAACCGCGTTTTCATGTGTCACCTTTTCGATTTGGGAGCAGGCGGGGTGAGGATCGGGGAAGGCCGCCTTCCGGCATCGGAGCCTTTGAAGACGACCCACAACAGGGTTGAGAACTGCTTCATTCACGACGGCGGGAATATTTTTCACGGTGCCGTGGGAATCTGGATCGGACAGAGTTCATACAATGAGGTTCTGCATAACGAAATCTGCGATTTTTATTACACGGGCGTGTCGGTGGGCTGGACCTGGGGATTCGGCAGAAGCGAAGCGCACCATAATCGGATCTGTTACAACCATATTCATGACATAGGCCGCTGCGTCATGAACGATTTGGGAGCCATTTACACGCTTGGGATTTCCCCGGGCACAGTGGAGATCGGCAATCTCATTCATGATATTTACTGTTACGTTTTCGGCGGCTGGGGGATCTATACCGACGAGGGAAGCAGCGAAATCCGGATCGAACAGAACGTGGTCTACAACACCACAAGCGGCTGTTTCCATCAGCATTACGGCCGCAACAACAGAATACGGAACAATATCTTTGCGTTCGCCAAAGAGGGTATTCTGCGCAGATCCCGCGAGGAGCCTCACATATCCTTCATATTGGAGCAGAATATAGTGCTTTCCCGGGGCACTCCCTTTCATATCGTGAGGTGGAGAAACGGAAACTACAAAATAGACCGCAACCTTTATTGGGATCTGCTTGACCCAGACCCGAAGTTTTATGGAATGACCTTTGAGAAATGGCGGGCCGAAGGGCGGGATATCCATTCCATCGTAGCCGATCCACTTTTCTACGATGCCGAAAGATACGACTTCCGTTTGAAGCCCGGATCTCCCGCACGCCGGATAGGGTTCTCACCCGGCCGCGTGAGGGCGGGGCTTACAGGGGAAAAGTGGTGGGTGAGCCTGCCTGAGAGGGTTCAGCGCAAGCCTTATCGTAAGCCCGACTTGGGTCCCCCTTCGCGCAGGGCGCATTGAGCGCCCTCTGGATCTTGCTCTCTCTGATGCGATATCATGCAGTGCGGTTCTCATGTTCTGGTGTTTATGCAAGGAGGTAAGTAATGCGGTCGTTCATCCCGTCTGTGATTCTGCTGTCTTTCCTGGCCGCGGCCCCTGCGGTCCAGAAGCCTCCGAAAGAGGAATGGATCAAGCTTTTCAACGGAAAGGATCTGAGCGGTTGGGTGCCTAAGATCAGGGGTTACGATCTCGGTGTGAACTTCGGAAACACCTTTCGGGTTGAAAACGGTATTCTCAAGGTCGTCTACGATAAGTACGATAAGTTCGACAACCGCTTCGGCCACCTTTTTTACCGCGGGATATTCTCGAACTACCGCCTGCGTGTAGAGTATCGTTTCGTAGGCAAGCAGGTGCCGGGAGGGCCGGGCTGGGCCTGGCGCAACAGCGGGATCATGATACACGGCCAGAAGCCGGAGACCATGCGCAAGGACCAGAGTTTTCCGGTCTCAATCGAGGTCCAACTCCTGGGCGGCGGCCCCACGGGGAAGCGCCCCACCGCCAATCTCTGCACCCCCGGCACGAATGTGGTAATGAACGGAAAGCTTGTGACCAGGCATTGTACTCGGTCGCGTTCGAAAACCTATCGCGGCGACAGGTGGGTCAGTGTGGAGGTCGTTGTGCGCGGCAACAAAATAAAGCACATTGTGGAAGGAGAGACGGTGCTTGAGTACTGTGATCCCCAGCTTGACGAGCGCGATCCGGACGCCCGGAGATTACTTCAAGCCGGGGCCCCCGGAATGCTTACCTGCGGAACCATTTCGCTTCAATCCGAAAGCCACCCGGTTGAGTTCAGGAAAGTGGAGCTCTTGAAGTTCGAGTGAAAGAGAGTCGTTGAGCTATATAGGCGTGCATGATTCGTAGAATCATGTTGAGGTTTGGGAGCCAACACTGCGAAAGATCTATGTCGAACGTAAGGTTTCGGGCGGACGCCTCTCAAAAAAGAGTCGTAAGGGTTCAGGAGAACTCGGACCGCTCGGCTTCCGGCTGTCTCTTGATGGGTGTGCCCGCTAATGCGGGCATCGTGGGGCGAAGGGGTGTCTACGAATTAGGCACGGTCTTATAGAAAGCTGCCTGAGAGAGGGTGTATGGTCGGGCTGCCCGCAGCCGACATCGTCGTAATAGTCCTTTACCTGATCGGGGTTGCGGCTCTTGGAATATGGATGGCCCGCAAGGTCCATACGACCGGCGACTTCATAATGCCCCGCCGGTTCGGCAAGTGGACCATGATGATGCACGGCTTCGGGACGGGAACGCATTCCGACCAAGCCGTAAGCGTGGCCTCCAAGAGTTTCACAAACGGGCTTTCCGGAATCTGGTACCAGTGGCTGTGGCTCTTTGCGACCCCTTTCTACTGGCTGATTGCACCCGTTATGCGCCGTTTCCGCGCGTATACCACGGCCGATGTCTTCGCCGCCCGTTACGACAACAGCGTGGCGGTGCTATTCGCCGTTGTAGGGGTGGCGAACCTCATGGTGAACATCGGCGTCATGCTTAAAGGATCAAGCGCGGTCATAACAGCGAGCACCGGAGGAAGACTCGACGCGAACACGGCTATCGCGGTTATGACCGTGCTTTTCGTGGCGTATGGTGTCGCGGGAGGGCTGGGGGCCGCCATTGTAACCGATTTCGTCCAGGGGATTCTTACTGTTGTTTTTTCTTTTCTGCTTCTACCCTTCATTTTAGGTGCCGCAGGCGGCATGGCGGGGATCCGCGATAAACTTGATCCCGCTTACCTTTCGCTTGTCGCCCCGGGTGAGATCGGTCTCCTCTACGTTGTCGTCATCTCGCTTAACGGCCTTGTGGGAATCGTCACACAACCTCACACCATGGGCAACTGCGCGGCCGGAAGGACCGAGTTCGACGGCCGGTTCGGCTGGATGGCCGGAAACTTCCTCAAGCGCATTTGCACGGTTGCCTGGTGCCTTACGGGGGTAGCGGCATTGGCCTACTACGGAGCGGCAGGGGTGGACCACCCTGATTTGGTCTTCGGCAAAGTGGCGCAGGAATTCCTGCCGGCCGGTCTCTTGGGCCTTTTGCTTGCTTCTCTTCTGGCTTCGGTAATGAGCTCATGCGATTCCTTCATGATCGCTTCTTCGGGCCTTTTCACCGAAAACGTCTACCGGGTGCTCATTCCGGGCCGGTCGGAACGCCACTATCTTGTGGTTGCACGCATTGCGGCTTTCAGCGTCGTTGCCGGAGGAGTCTATTTCGCATACCGGCTCCCGGGCGTTGTCGAGGGGCTTGAGATCTTCTGGAAGATCTCACCCATGACCGGGGTCGCGTTCTGGTTGGGGCTTTTCTGGCGGCGCGCCACAGTAGCGGGAGCTTGGGCATGCGTTGCAGCGGGATTCGGGGTTTGGTACCTGACGACCACCGACTTTTTCATCTCAGCGGTCAAAGACCTTCCTTTTGCAGGTAAGCTGGGGCTTATCTTTGTTGAGAGCGGAAAGCCGGAGCTTTACCTCCCTTTCCAAATGCTTATGTACCTGGGGGCTGCAGCTACAGCCGGAATAGTCGTAAGCCTTCTTACAAAACCGGTCCCGGAGGAGAAGCTCGAGCGTTTCTACGCTCTTGTGCGGACCCCGGTAAGACCCGGCGAGAAACCGCCAGCGCCGTGCACGCTGCCTGAGGGCGCTGTAGTTCCTCCGCGTAAGAAGCTTCTTCCTTTAAAAAACCTTGAAATCCTCAGACCTTCGGCTTTGTCGGTCGCAGGATTTGCGGCCGCTTGGCTCCTTGTCGCCGGCATCATTTTTGTCTTCCGCTGGATAGTGGGCTGAGCCCCGAAAAGCGCTCAAAGTCGTTCCAGTAATCTCAGACCTTGGTACAATAGGCCTGCCATGGGAAAAGACAGTGCCTCGTCCAGTAACTACCTTCCGGTTTTGGCTTTTGGCCAAAACCGGACTCGGGGCGCCTGGCGGGATCTTTTGGCACGATGTCTACGATCCCCAATCAGCCAGCCCCAGACAGCGTAAGGCGACTCAAGCAATGACTCATGCTTCTCTCAGAGGCGCATGTAGCGGAGAGAGTTCGGAGTCCTGCGCTCCTGAAACCCTGAAGCATTGACAGCGTGGTTTGCCTTCTCATGGCAAGTTCTTGCGACGAAGAGCAAAAGGCTGAAGAAGGGCGGCATAGAATGCGGGCCGGCTGATTGGGGACTGCGTCGCCGCTCCTCGACAACCGGCTCCGTAAGGTTGCCTGCGTCGCGGCTCCTTGCCTCGCACCAAAATCTCTCCGCCATCCGCTCCCGTATTTATTGGACGAGGCACTTATGGGGCCCTA
>CAZGYL010000052.1:0-14459 GCA_964529985.1 uncultured Planctomycetia bacterium
CAGAAAGGCCGTCGTTTTGGAAAGCCAACAAGATGCGCTTGCCTTGGTCATCTTTTCTGAAGATCGTATCGTAATCGAAAAGGTCACCGCTCCATTCGGGCTTGACAACCGCTTCGATCGTAATTCCGTCTTTGACGGAGAAACTGTTTCCGATCCCGCGCCCTACATCCACGTATGCCGCGCTTGAGCCGTCGAAAGCAAGCGCGCCCGCACCGACCAGCCCTGCTGCGGGGGATACTCCGCCTCCCACTTCGCCATCGTTGCCATCGGCTTCATCCCTTACAGAACCTGCAAACTCAACGTGCACATCGTCTATCCGGATGTCTTGCCCCGAATTCCGGTAGCACCAAAACCCTACATACCCCTCCCTGTATGAAGCATCGTTGAATGTTCCCAGGGCTTGCCCGTCCACCGTAAGGGTGAAGGAAGTCGGGGTGAAATCGATTCTCCACAGAGAGCCCGGCTCAGCCGGTTCGCCTATCCGCCCGAGCATTGAATGCTGGCCGTTCGTCATCTTTATGATGCGATACCCGTGATCGTCGGTTCGGTCTATCCAATCGATCATGTAACCGGACATGCCGGCGGACCACCGGTCCGTCGGCTCGCTGCAACAAACCACAGTTCCTCCGTGCCGCCCGACCGTATCCCCGGGCCTCCCGGCGAATGTTATGCGGAAGGAGATCGAACGGATCGATTTGAACGAAAAAGGATTGCCCTTGGAGCCCGCCCACACGAAAGACTCGGTTCCTTGGGCCGCGGTGAGTCTGAGTCCGCCTTCTAAGACGGATATATCACCTTGGAAAGGGAAGAATTCTCGGGGCGCACCGTCGGGCTGGTCGAAGGTCTCTTCGAGGGTACCCCGGGCCAGGGCGGCGTCTTCGAAGCGCCAGTACGAAACAAGACCGGCTGCAGGATTGGTGGAGCTTCCTTCGGTGGGGAAGTTCGGTTGCCCGGGTGTGCCTCCTATCTCTATGCTTGCGGTCCAATTGACCGCGCGGGTGCTTTTGGTTGAGGGAATCCGCTTGGCCAGGCTCGCTCCTGAGCCGTCTGCTGCAGGAGGCCATCTGCCGCATGTATCCCAATTGACCGCATCCATGAGCCTGTTGTTGTTGTTGCGGAGCTCAAGGTGGTGTTCCCCCAAGTTGAGATCTCCTGAAAACGGCCCGAGTACTTCCGTAAGGCCTGCGGCCTGTGAAAGTGCCTCGGGATCCTTTGCTATAACCAGATATCCGCCCCCGGCCAGGACGGTGCCCTCAGGGAAGGTGAATGCGGCCGCTCCGGATATCGACCAGCCTGAAAGGTCCATATCAACGGACATTTGATTGTAAAGTTCGATCCATTGCAGGCTTTCTTCCCCGCCGGAGGGGTGGTACATAACTTCATTAAAGACCACTGTGCTGTCAACCGGAAGGTCCGCCTGAGCGCAGGGCAACAGAAACAGGCCCAAGGAAAAAAACAGTCCGAGTTTTGTTTTTTCGGCCATGGGTTCAGCGAGATCCTCATTGCAGCATAACAGAATTCGAAAAACACCGGCTAAATCCATCGTAACGTAAGGCCGCCGTTACGGGAAGGGCGCAGAGTGCTTTACAAGAATGCTCAGGGGGGGTAAGCTGAATGGAGGCGGTCGAAAACGAGGGAGGTTTGCCATGAAGAGATGGATCGCGGCGTTCGGATTGGCTGTGGCATTGCTTGCCTGGGGCGGTCTTCACGGCGCGTGTCTGATTAACGTCAGTACGGGATACGACGACAGCTTGGGGGCGGTGTTTGATCCGGCGGGCGGAGACACGGATGACACGTTTTTGGTTTCAGGTCCGCTCGGCCAGGATTTAGAGCCGATCGTTGTCAACCATACCGCGTTTCCCGTGCCTCCTTGGCTCCCCCCTACAGAAGAATCTCTTTGGATATCGGTTTCTTTTGACACAAATGCTCCGCCGGGGCAATACACATACGAGATTACATTTGAAGTGCCTCCGGAGGTGGATCCTTCGACACTTACGCTCCAGGGGCGGTGGGCTACCGATGATAGATCCGTGGACTTACTTATAAACGGACAATCGACGGGATTGCGAAGCGCGGGCTTCACCATGTGGGCGGATTTTCCTGAGAACACAGGGTTGGGACTTTTCAAAGAGGGGACCAACACCATTCAGTTCATAGTTGAAAACGGAGGGGATGCGGA
This sequence comes from uncultured Planctomycetia bacterium, assembly GCA_964529985.1. Taxonomy (GTDB): domain Bacteria; phylum Planctomycetota; class UBA8108; order UBA8890; family UBA8898; genus CAZGYL01. The sequence goes on from CAZGYL010000052.1 coordinate 2,180, forward strand.
CAACCCGACGGGCCTGCGTGTGGAGGGCTGCGTTGCAACACGTCCCGACGTGCCGGAAGAGCGTCCGTACAATGTAAGCACTGGATTTGATGAAGCTGCAAAACATGTGCTCGCTGATGGGGAGGCGGATACCAACTTCACGATCGAAGGGCCTGAGGGCTCCGGGATAAGCGGTAATCCGATTACGCTTCCGGGCGGAGATCCTTGGTGGCCTGATACGATAAATTCGCGCTGGATAGGGCCTGACACTCAAGGAGCGATCGGTCCTCCCGGAGCGTATCGCTACACGGTGACCGTTACGCTTCCGTCTCAAGGTTTCGATATACAGCGGGCGATCCTTAAAGGAGGCTTTACCGCCGATACTTTTGTAACCGACGTCATTATAAACGGAACTTCGACCGGTCTTGTCTCCGAAGATCCTTCCCGCCTTACCATCTTCCCGGTTGATGCCGGCCAAGGACTTTTCAAAGCGGGCGAGAATACGGTGGTCTTTGTTGTGGAGAACTCGGAGGAAGGCGTTACAGGACTTCGAGTCGATGCGCAAATTGTGGAAGGCCCGCCGGTTCCGGAAGCCGAGATAAGCCTGCTGAGTCTTGATACGGGGTTTGACGATGCCACAGGCGTTACGATCGCCAACGGGATGCCCGATGACAACTGGGTGCTTTTGGGACCCCCGGGGTCTGATATCGGCCCTGTCATGGCGACGGTAGTCGCCGACGATCAATGGCCGGTTGCGCCCGCCGGACCGTGGGTTGCAAGCACCGAGAGGTCCAAGTGGATCGGAACGGATATGCCGACTTCAAGCGGTCCTGCAGGGGTTTTCACCTTCCGCATTCAAGTTGAAGTGCCGGAAGGAGTGGATCCGGGAGAGCTTGCTATCATCGGTTTCATGTCCTCTGATAACGCCGGCCGGGATGTAATCATCAACGGCGTTTCAACCGGTTTCGGCCCTACAGGTAATTTCGGAGCTCTTGAGCCCATCCCGGAGGGCCTTGGAAAGGGCCTTTTCCAAACCGGCGTGAATGTCGTCGAAGTGGTTGTTGAAAATGCCGATGCAGGACCTGTGGGATTGCGGGTTGAGGCTGTGGTGGGCTCCGGCCTTAGAGCCGAGAACCTGATTGTAACAGGAATTGAAGATCGCACGGGCCTGCCCCTTCCTGCAGGCGGTGAGGACCTGTCTTTCACAGTGCTGGCACCGGCCGCTGCAAGTCCCAGGCCGGCGGTTGTTATGGCTCCTGCGGGCGTAAGTGCGAGGGGTTGGCTTGCCAACTCTGAAAGATCATTATGGATAGGTCTGGATCAGGGTGACTCGGTGGGGCCTGCCGGTGTATACCAATACGAGACAACGTTTACCCTGCCTCCTTACTTAAACCCCGTGCGGGTTGAGATTCGAGGGGGCTGGAGTGCAGCTCAAAAAGGTACCGACGTTATCTTGAACGGCACTTCCCTCGGCCTTACAGCCGACAATCCCGGTGCCTTATCGGCTTTTCCGGACGGAACCGGACGAGGGCTCATACTCCCCGGCCTGAACACGCTTCAATTCTTGGTTGAAAACACGCAGGAAGGATCCACAGGGCTCCGCGTTGAGGCCGAGCTTGCCGTTCGGGTGGAGCCGAATCCTTTTGATATCTCTTCCGGTTTTGATCAGGAAGCAGGCCAGGCGCTTGCGCAGCTTGATCTTGACGAAGATTATCTCGTCACTTCTCCCAACTTGGAGGAGGAGCAGGCGCAGGTCCTTGAGCCGAACCCGGCTTGGCTCCAAAACACCGAAGCTTCAATGTGGATAGGGCCTGCGACTGCGGCTGCAGGAGATCCCGGTGATTACGTTTATCAGGTTGTAGTCGATTTGCCTCCGGAAGCGGATCCCGCATCAGCATACCTTGAAGGGGCATGGGCCGCGGACGACGCCGGTTTGGATATCCGGATCAACGGCAATTCTACAGGAGCCACTACAACAGCGGGATTCGCTGGTTTTACACCTTTCCCGCCTGAGCTGGGCAAGGGACTTTTCCAGGCCGGGACCAACACGATCGAGTTTGTGGTCAACAACGGTGGAACCGGTCCTAATCCGACCGGTCTGCGCGTTGAAGCGGTCGTTGTAGCGAAAACCGGAGGCGGTGGAGAGGTGACGTTTATTCGCGGAGATACGAACGCCGACGGCGGAATAAACATCGCGGACGCGATCTTTCTTCTCGGTTACCTCTTCGGCGGTCAGGGAGAGCCGAGTTGCTTGGATTCCGGCGATGCAAACGATGACGGCGGCCTGAACGTGGCGGATGCGATTTCAATCCTAAGTCACCTCTTTGCAGGAACAGGCGACCTCCCGCCGCCCTTCACCTCCTGCGGCACAGATCCCACAGACGACGCTCTTAACTGCGCGAGCTTCAAGCCGTGCGCTGAGTAAGGGGCACAAGCTGGAGAAAGGGGGCACATCCGGCGCCGGCGGGCTGTATCCCGGCGGAGAAGGGACTCAGCCCGCAGGGAGGACAGTTCATGCACCCTTTTCTTGCTGCAGTAGCGCTGAAGGTATTCTTTTCCGCCGGCCCTGCAGGCCCTGCAGCGTCTTGCCGTCTTGAGATCCTCACTCCGAAGGTCGAGCGTTTCGGCAAGGCGCGTTTCTTGATTTCATTCAGCGCAACTTACACCAATCCGTTTGACCCAGGCGAGATTGCGGTTGATCTTGAAATCTTGACACCGAGCGGGAAACAGATTCGGTGGCCGGCCTTTTTCCACCAGGCCTATGAAGTGCGCTACGTAGGAAAGGGCCGCCGCGGCGGCCTGCAATGGATATACCCGGCGGGAAACCCCACATGGAGGGCGCGGTTCTCACCGCGCGAGCCCGGGCGCTATAAATGCCTGGCCCGAGTGCGCACTCAAAACCTCACTGTACGTTCCCGGCCTGTGTCCTTTCTCTGCGTACCTTCACGCCGTAAGGGCTTTGTACAGGTGGTTAGACGGAACGGCAGGTTCAAGAGCAGCTTCCTTTCGTTCAGTGATGGAACGCCCTTCTTCGCCCTGGGACACAATCTTGCTTTCTTGGGGTACGGCCAATACTTGGGGAGCCTGGAGAAGATCAGGCAGGTCTTCGGGAAAATGACCGCAAACGGCGCGAACTTCACTCGGATATGGGCGGGGGCAGGGGATTGGGCGTTGGCCGTTGAATGGCACAAGAGCTGCTGGAGCAGATCGTGGCAGCGCAGCTCGCCTGTTGTGCCGGCGCCGGGCCTGAAAGGCAAAAGGTGCGTAAACATACAGGGGGGAACCGGAACTTCAAAACGGTTTTTTCCATGCGCCCCGATCGCTCTTAAGCCTGAGACCCGCTACCGCCTTTCCTGTATGTATCTTACGGCGCCCGGCACCGGACTTAAGATCGAGCTGAACGGGCGGATCTTCGAGCTGAAACCCAGCGCAGGCTGGCGGCGGTTTGAGAAGGTTTTCAAGACCGAGTCCGGCGAATGGTTCGTAAGGCGCATTAACCTGAGTCTGACGGCGGATGGCGGCGTTTGGCTCAGGGACCTGTCCCTGAAGGAGGACCCGGCAGGTCCGGACCTCCTCGGAGAGGCTAAAGTCAATCGGCCCGAGTTGGGGTGGTACAGCCTCTATGATTCTTTTCTTCTTGACAAGGTGATTGAGGCTGCTGAAAGCTCCGGGCTTTACCTCCAGCTTTGTCTGCTTTCAAACCCGGTGCGGGATTTGTACATGAAGCGCCTGCGCGACCCAGGATCGGCTGAATACGCAGAAGCCGTCCGTTATGCGAAACGCGCTTTCCGCTATGCGGTAGCAAGGTGGGGGGCTTCGAGCGCCCTTGCGGTTTGGGAATTTTTCAATGAAATGAACCCCGGCCTGCCCACAGACAGGTTTTACAGGGAGGTGGGGGAAGCCATAGCGCGGATGGACATCTACAGAAGGCCCGTTACAACAAGCGCCTGGCATTCAAATCCCCGCGATTGGAGGCATCCGCAGTTGAATATCGCGCAGGAGCATTACTACTTGAGACCGGGACGGAAAAGCGGGGTGTGGAAGGATGAGGTTGCAGCGGTTTTGGACCGCGTTACCCTGCTTCGGAAAAACACCCCTTCGGGGAAGCCCTTTATGATCGGTGAGTTCGGGCTTGCAACCGAAAGGTGGGGGCGGAATTCAGCAATGGCCCGAGACCGCGGACTGTTGCATTTTCACAACGCGCTCTGGGCTTCGGCTCTTTCCGGCTCTGCAGGCACCGCTCTCTTCTGGTGGTGGGAGACCCTCGATGGAATGAACGCCTACAGGCATTACAAACCGCTTTCCCGATTCCTCAAGGAGGTTCCTTTCACGCGGAGTGATCTGGGTCCCGCTCGGGCGGCGGCCTCTTCGAATCAGGTGCATGTGGTCGGGTTGCAGCGGAAAGATTGTGCTTTCCTTTGGATATGCAACAAGGAGGCATGCTGGTACAGCCGTCTTGTAGAGGGCCGTAAGGTTTCACCTGTCGAGGGCCTTAAGATCCGCCTGAGCGGACTTAAAGGCGGCAGGTATTCGGTCAGGTGGTGGGACACCTTCAAAGGTGAGGTGATCGCAGAGGACTCCTGCGCCGCGGAAGCCGGAGGGGCGGTTCTTAAGCCTCCTCGTTTTACAACCGACATCGCCTGCACGATAAAGCCGTAAAGCTTGTCCGGTCAGCGGTCGTTCGTAAGCGTCGCGCAGAACATCATTATCGTCCCGGGCCTGCGCGGCTGGCCGTAGTCGGTGTCTCCGTATGTCCAGCGGTGGCAGTACTCAAGAACCATGTCCGCAACTTCCTTGCAGCGCCGGTCGCGGAAAGCTTCACAACGCGCAAAGGCCCCGGCGAAAGCTGCGTTTGAAGCTTTTGAGCGGGGCTCCGGCGGGGGTAAAATCGAGGAGCCGTGCGTGTTCTTCTTGTTTATCCCCCCCACACAAGAAACACAGAGCCTCCTCTGGGGCTTGGCCTTCTTACCGCCGACCTCAATTCGCTCGGCATAGAGGCCCGGATTGTTGACTTGAACGCGCTTGCAGCCCCTTATCTTGCTCTTTCGGCTCCCGTGCGCTCTATTTCAGGCAGGCGCCGGAGCAGAGCGGTGCGCCGTGTTGAAGAGAGTGTCAGGGCTTTGCGCTCAGGGGAACTGTACGAATCCGTTTCGCGATATAGGACCGCTTTGGAATACTACGCCGAGGCTTTGAGAGCCGTTTGCGAAGGCACGGGCGTGATCCTTACGCCGGGAGACTTCAAGGCCCCGGCCTATTGCGGATTCGAAGAGAACGTCGTCAGGGAGGTGGCAGCTTCAAGGTTGGGCGGCTTTTGGGATCTTGCCTTTGAGAAGTTCCTTGCGGAAGAGCTCGATTCCTTTGACCCGAAAGTTGTGGGGGTTTCCATTACCTACCGCTCGCAGTTTCTACCCGCTGTTTGCCTTTGCTCTTACCTGAAGGAACGAAGACCCGAAATAAACCTGATCCTCGGGGGAGCTTTTCTAAGCAGTTTGCCCCAGGAAACTGCAGCCGCCTGGGGAAGTCTTTTCGGCCCGGTGGTACGCGGACCGGGGGAAAGCCCGCTCAGAAAACTTCTGGGAATTCCTTCCCGAGCGCTTCCTTCTTTCCGGGATCCTGACTTTACCGGCGTTAGGTTCGACGCCTACTTCGCTCCTTACCGAGTCGCACCGATCAGCTCGAGCAGGGGGTGCTACTGGCGGAGATGCGCTTTTTGCGCGGAAGCCGCAGTGCCTTTTTCAATGGATGACCCCAAGGCGTTTATGGGGCGGCTTGAACGCCTCGCAAAGCGTTACGAGATCTCGCTTTTCCATTTCACAGACAACGCGATTCCGCCTGCGGTGCTCAAAGAGCTGGCCCGCTGTGGCAGCCCTGCGCCGTGGTATGGTTTTGTCCGCGCGGAACGCATTCTCGCCGACCAAGCGTTTGTGGAAGACTTGGCTGCTTCAGGCTGCAGCATGCTTCAACTCGGCTTTGAAACACCGGTTCGCAAGCTTCTGGAGAAGTTGAGGAAAGGTGTGGAGCCTGAGCTCTTTCTGCCGATTACGCGTACCTTGAGGGACTGCGGTATAGCGGTTTATGTTTACCTGCTTTTCGGCCTGCCCGGTCAAGGCAGACCGGAGTGCGAGCAAAGTATGGCGCTTGTAGAGGAAGCTCAACCTGATTTCTTGAACGCGTCTGTTTTCAGGTTGCCGCCGCAGGCTGAAGCAGCGCGGGAGCCGGAGCGCTTCGGGATAGGAGAGGTGGGGGAACGGGCTTCAAGGGATCTTTATCTTCAATTCAGGGCCCCCGGCATGGATCTGCCGGACCTGCGCAGGTGGCTTTCTAGGCGCTTCTATCGCAGTCCGGCGGTCAGGAAAGCTCAGGCGGCGACCCCCCGCTACTTCAAGTCAAGTCACGCTGTTTTCTTTACACCGAAGTCGGCGCCGCGTTCCGCGCACCGGCGGTGAACCCGAAGAAGGTGTCACTAAAACTCCTCTTCGTCATCATCGGCGGTTTCGTCTTCTTCACTTGTGTCTGCGTGGCTGCTTACAACCTCGCGGTGGATATGTTGCGTCGCTTCTCTCAGATCAAAGAGGCCGACCGGAATGGGGTTTTCCGGCTCTTTAAGCACAGGTACGTGGTCGGCATGGATCTGCCGGAGCAAGTGTAGAGCATCCTTTACGGACTGGCCGGCGTAGACCACCTCACTGAGCGGGGCCATGACATCAGAGGCCAGAAGCCAATCCCAGCAGGAAGGGTCGACAAGCGCTTCGCGAAGCTCTTCGATCGTCACCGTTCCCATCGCACGACCCTTTTCGTCGGTGACGATGAAGAACGGAGTTCCTCCTTCTGCAAAAGCTGAGATTATTTGACGGACGGGTGCGGCCTCAGGCACCGTTGATACGGTCTTGATCATCACGTCGCCCACAGTCAGGCGTTCGGCTACATCCTGCTCGGTTACGCGCTTGCCGATTTCACCGGCCGCTTTGGCGGCGAGTTTCACAAGCGGAGGCCCGCTGAGCTGCAGGATGAAAGTGGTCGCCGTGACACCGAAGATGATCACGTCTCCGAGATAAAGCCCGGGAGCCAGCTCGACGTTCCTGAGGTGTTGCGTCGCCATGATAGAAAGGCCTATAGCGACACCTCCCTGGGCGAAGAGGCCGAGTCCCGTGTACTTCCGTACTTCCGGAGCGGCGTTCGAAATGGTCGCCCCAAGCCAGGCTCCGAAGCATTTGCCCGTGCTCCTGCCTCCCACATAGGCTCCAACGATCAACCAAAGCCACCACGGCATGTTGTGTAGAGAAAGCCTGGCCCCCACAAGAACGAAGAAAAGAACATAAAGGGGAGTGGAAAGGCTGCGTACAAGCTCTACAAGTCTCTTGCTTCGGTGAGGCGCGATATTGATCGTCAAGACGCCCATTGCCATTGAGGCAAGGATCACATCCATATCAAGCGCAGCTGCAAGACCGATACAGAGCAACAGTATGCCCACTGCAGCGGCAAGTACCTGCTCCGTGCGAAGCGCGCGGCGCAAGAGCACCCAAAGCACAAGGCCGCACAAAAGGCCCAGAAGAATCGATCCCAACAGTTCGAATGCAATCCTGCCGGCTTGCGCCGCCCAGGAAACCCGGCCGCCGGAAAGGAAACGGGCTGCGCCCGTGCCCAGCCCGTAAAGGGTCATGGCAAGAGCATCGTCCAGTGCGACGATCGCTGTTAAGGTGGTTGTAAGACGGCCGGCGGTGCGGTATTCCCACAGCACGTCGATTGTTGAGGCGGGGTCGGTGGCCGAAGCAATCGCTCCGAAGACGATTCCCGCTGCAAGTGCCGCTGTCACCGAGGGGTAGACCAGAAAATACACGATGCATGTTGCAGCGGTGCCCACAAGTATGAAGGCGAAGATGCCTTCGCAAAGCAATATCCAGGCGAACTGTTTGGCATACTTCTGGAAAGTGCTGTACTTAAGCTCGCTTCCTACAAGAAAGCCGATCACCCCGAGTGCGAACAGGTTAAAGGGTCTGAGAAGCTCTACAGTCTGCCGTGTTACGACTTGAAGGCCGCTCTCACCTATGACAATGCCGGCCACAATGTAGCCCAGCACCTGGGGGACGCTCAGCCGCTTCGCCAGAAGGGAACTCAGGACACCACCGAAGACACCGATTCCAAATACCAGGAGAATCCCGATTTGTGTTTCCATGGCGCCTATCCCCAGGTCTGCGAGCCCGGTGCCGCAAAGTACCTTTCGGCGAGACGTGGAAAGCAGTCTTTATACGCATGCAGGGCCGAAGCTGCAAGGCCGTGGATCAAAAGAAGGTGCGCCTTTCAGCCGATCAACCGCTGAAACCGCTGGGCATCCTCAAACATGCTTACGTTGTTGAAAAGCACGTACACCTGGAAGCGGCCTTGCGCCATTTCGAGGAGTTCCCTTAGTTCCGGGTCGGAGTACTTGTAGCGATAGCCTCCCTTGCCGTGGAGCCGGAAGTAGCGCAGGCCCCTGGTTACGGGTCTTGCTGAGAAGGGGTCTACACAGTGAATAAGATTCAACCTGCGGCACAATTCTCTGATCTCCTCGGGCTGCCAGACTCCCCGCGGCTCCCACAACAAGGTAAAGCCTTCGCGGTCGATGTGCTCGAAAAAGCTTATCAGGTTTTTCTTGTTCTCTTCGGTGGGCTTGAAACTGGCGGGGCACTGGAACAGTATCTTATCAGCCTCCAAGGCCCGGGCTGTTTCTGCGGTCCGTTCCCACGCTTCGAGAACGATCCGGGTGGGGCGAAAGTTTCCGGCTTGCTTCTTTTCGCTGTCTGAAAGCTTTGTGCGCAATCGACGATAAGTGGGGCTGGAAGATGTATGTGTGATAAGCTGCCAGGCCTTCATTGTGAACTCGAAGCCCTCCGGAGCCTCTGCTCTCCACTTCCGAGCCGTAGCGACTTTGGGCGGTTCGTAGAAGGTTTCCTGGATCTCAACGACCCTGAAAGCCTGGAAGTAGCGTTTACGCGAACCTGCGAAACCGCAGCACCCGACGCGTATCTTTTCCACAGCCACAGCTTCCCTCTTTCACACGTCCCTCCCGCGTAATCAACCTGGGGAACAGAATCGCAGCATGCTTCGGGCAGGTCAAGATCCCGGAGAGCTCACATGAAGAGGGGGCCTGCCGCGACCTGTTGCTGCGGTATGCAAGGAGGAGTTAGGCTGTCTCCGTAAGACGACTTTTTCAAAGGCGGAGGCTCGCAATGACCGGTTTTTTCCTTTTTCTGGCTCTGGCCTCACCTTCTGGCGTTCGGATTCAGCTCCAGGCCCCGAGGGAGCTCCAGCGCTGGGCGGTCGGTGAGTTCAAAGTTCTTATAGACCGGCCTGTCTTTCGGAACCCTTTTACAGAGGTGCAGGTTCAGGCTGTCTTCAGAGGCGGCGGGGTGCAGAAGACGTTCCCCGGGTTTTGTGATTCCGAGGACGGTTCTCTTTTCAGAGTACGGTTTGCACCACCTGTCGCACCTGCTGCGTATCGGTATGAGATCACCGTCTCATGGAAGGGCTTTAAGCGCATCTTGCGCGGTATGTTTAAGGCTGTACCCTCACGCGATCCTGGACCCGTTGTTGTGGATCCGCGTCACCCGAGGCACTTTGTTTACGCGGGAAGCGGCCGGCATTTTTATCATTTGGGCTACACTGCTTACCACCTGCTCGATCCCGCAAAGACAGAGGCGGACATTGAGGAAACTTTGGAGAAGTGCCGGCGGAACGGCTTCAACAAGATACGTTTTCTTCTTACAGGCTATCCGAGAGATAGTGCACGGCCGGCTCGCAGGCAAGATAAAACCGGCCGTAGGAGAGAAACCAATCCCTGGCGGCTTCCTAATTACGGTGTCCCTCCCGGCGGTATTCTGCCTCTTCCGGCCTGGCCCGGTACGCCGCATCGTTACGATTTCAAGCGATTCAACTTGGCGCACTGGCGCAGGTGCGACAGGGTCGTTAGGTGGGCTCTCCGCCGCGGGATCATTGCCACGTGTATTATGACGATCGAGAAACAAGGCCTGCCCAAGGAACTGGGAAGCCTTACGGAAGAGGAGAAATTGCTTTACCGGTACGCGGTCGCAAGGCTGGGCGCTTTTCCTAATGTCTGGTGGGATCTGGGCAACGAACATAACGAGTACAGGTGGCCCGGCGGGCCTCGGGCCGTTGATGACCCGAGAAGCCTCAAGTGGGCTCAAACAATGGGCACATTGGTTCACAGGTGGGACCCTGACAGCTGCCTGGTCTCGGCACATGCTTACGAGGTTTGGATATACGGTAACGCCCGGTGGGCTGACTACATCATAACGCAGCAATACGGAGAGCCGAGCGCGGTCAACTCCTGGGCTTTGAAGTACCGGGGGATCGCCAAGCCTTATGTAAACGAAGAATACGGATACGAGGGTCGGTTCAACAAACTCGGACACGGCCAAAATGCAGAACTTGTAAGGCGGTGCCACTGGGCGATAGCCCTTGCAGGCGGATACGCGACTTACGGCGATTGGACGGAAGGAGCGCCTTTTTACTCCGGCAGGTTCGGTGCGGGTAAAGCGGCAAGAGTGTTGCGTTACTTGCGGGACTTCTTCGAGGGCCTCCCGTACTGGCGCATGCAGCCTCACAATGAAGTCGTCGAGAGGGGCTTCTGTTTTGCCGAGCCCGGGAAGTTGTACGTTGTGTATCTGCCGGAAGGTGGTTCCGTGAGGTTGAAGGTGAAAGGGAATTACAAATCAAGGTGGTACGATCCGAGAAGCGGCAAGTGGCGTCCGGGGCCTGAAATCAAAGGAGAAACCTCAGCGGAAGCGCCGGATGGCCGCGACTGGATCCTACTTGTAGAACAAAAAGTGTAGCGGGCGCAGACAGACGCAGGGGGCTTGAAAATGGCGGCGAAAGGCTTAAAGAGAACTCTGATTCTTTGCACGGCTGTGTCGTTCATTTCAGCTGCAAGTGCATTCAGCGAAACGAGACCGAACGTTGTCTTGATCGTTGTGGACGACTTGGGCTGGACAGGGCTTACCTGTTACGGGAGCGATCTCCACCAAACGCCTGTAATCGATGGGCTTGCAGCTTCAGGGCTGAGGTTCACAGATGCTTACGCTGCAGCCCCGGTTTGCTCTCCTACGCGGGCTGCGATTATGACCGGGAAATCCCCCGCCGCACTCCACATGACGGTTTGGAGGGAGGCTGCCGGCGAGCCACCTGCCTGGATGCGCCGCAAGCTTATTCCACCTGTTACCAGACGCGATCTTCCTCAGCGGGAGGTCACTTTGGCCGAAGCGCTTAAGGCTGCCGGATACCTGACGTTTCATGTGGGTAAATGGCATTTGGGCGGTGCAGCGAATTATCCTGAGGCTCACGGCTTTGATGTCAACATAGGCGGGACGCTCTGGGGCTGTCCTGTAACTTACTTTTACCCTTTCAGAGGGAGGTTCGGCAGCGAAGGTGAATTCCGTTACGTGCCGGGGCTCGGACTCGGTGAGAAAGGCCAGTACTTGACCGATCGGCTTACAGACGAAGCTGTAAAGCTGATCAAGGCGGCAGGAAACCGTCCGTTCTTCTTGAACCTGTGGTTCTACACGGTACACACGCCGATTGAAGGAAAGCCGGAGCTGGTTGCCCGGTACAAGAGGAAAATCGAAGAGGCTGAGCGCGCGGGACGCAAGCTGTGGCATGACAATGCGCACTATGCCGCAATGCATGAGACTCTTGATTCCAATGTGGGGAGGATTCTTGCGACACTCCGTTCACAGGGTATCGATCGCAGGACGATTGTGATATTGACCTCGGACAACGGCGGATACGTGAACGAGTGGGGTGGAAGGCGGGTGACGCGTAACGCACCCCTCCGCTCAGGCAAAGGATCTCTTTATGAGGGAGGTCTCCGAGTGCCTCTGATTGTAAGGTGGCCGGGGGTGACCAAACCGGGCGGTGTGTGCCGCGTTCCGGTCATAAGCATGGATCTTTATCCCACGATTTGTGAAATGGCCGGGGTAAAGCCTTCTGCAGGCCGGCTTGAGGGCCGCAGTCTTGTGCGGCTCCTGCGCGATCCCGAATCAAAATGGGCCCCGCGGCCTCTTTACTTTCATTACCCGCATTACTATCCCACCACAACGCCTGTAAGCGCGATCCGTACCGGTGACTGGAAGCTTCTTTACTACTATGAGGACGGCCGCTTGGAACTTTATGACCTGAAGTCGGACATAGGCGAGAAACACAACCTTAAGGACTCCATGCCGGAGAAAGCCGCCCAGTTGAAGAAGCTGCTGCGCCGGTGCCTACAGGAGGCCGATGCCCAAAGCCCAAGAATACCCGGCTCCTTGAA
>CAZGYL010000053.1:0-14449 GCA_964529985.1 uncultured Planctomycetia bacterium
CCTTCTCGATCTCCTCCTGGCGGGCCACAAGCGGCTTGACGGCGCTGGGAGAAGCCCCGCCCGCGGAGGCCTGCTCACTCACCTTCGCCATCGCCTCAAGCAAGGGCGTGACCTTGTCCTGCTCCAGCCCCTGGAGCTCGTCGGCCAGAGAGCCGATCCATTTCTGCTCCTGGAGATCACCCACCGCATTGCGTTGCATGCGGTCCCGAAGCTCCCTAAGAGCCTCCACCGCTGTTTCAACCCGCCCTGAGACCGCAACCTGCTCGGCTTTGCCCTGCCCGAGGACCGAAACCGCTTTTGCATCCAATGAAGCGGCTTTCTTGGTATCGGCTATCAAGCGGTTCAAGCGCCTCCGGGCTCTGGCTTGCAATTCCGCAGCATGTTTGAGTTCTTCACGCAGCGATCCCAACCGATCGAAAATAATGTCACGCAGATCCTCCGGCCTTACAACGACTATCAGGCCTTCGCTTGAGCGGCCCGTCCCGCCGGCATTATCCGTCGCTTCAACGGTCCAGTAGATCGAAGTTCCCTCTGAAACGCCGAGGGGCCTGAGCTCGAACGTGTAGGAAACCGGTACTTTCTTCGGACTCCTTCCGGCGGTTTGCTCAGGCAGCGGAAGTTCTATTTCTTTGGCCGGACCCGGATCACGCTCCGCCGGCTCCTTAATGCGGTAGGTGAATCGGACCGCTGAAATCCCCCAATCATCCGTCACGAGGCCCTCTACAGCCACAGCGCCCTCGGGCGTGCATTCCTCCGTGCCCAAAGGCTTTGTAATGCGGACCTGCGGAATTCGATCGGGCACCGCGCGGACACGGTATCTGCTGGGATTGTCGTTCACAAAGCCTTCCAAGCTCTCCAAGCTGAAGGTGTAGTACCCGGAAGCGCTCACCGTGAATTGTCCACTGAGCTTGGTGCGGGATCCTTGGTGCTCTAAAGGCAAGTCTCGGCTTAATGCCGGCTCCTTACTCCCGCTCTGAAAGAACCGGAAACGAGCTGATCGCACCCGCGGTCTTGTCCAAGCCGTGTAGCGCACCGTGCTTCCGGCCAAAGCCTTCACGCTGCCGTCAACGCTCTTTTGGGGTGCAAGCCCGGTGTACTGCGGGTATATGATCTCAGCTTCAATCGCTTCAATCCTTGGCCGCGGGACTACAACGACCCTTTTGACCGGCGTCCTTCCGTCTCCTCCTCTTGCGTAAAAGGAAAAAGGACGGATCACGTTCGGCACGGTGTATCTGAAAACCTTCTCCCCCCAACCTGTCATTACCTCCACTCGTTGCGTGCTTCCCCAATCGCAAACAAGTTCCACCTGCCTTACCGTACCTCGGGTCACCCGAACCTCCACAAGAAGGTCATCGCCGCGTGCGACCAAGACCTTCTCTCCCTCGGGACGCACCACAACCAAGTTGACCGCCCGCGGCCACGGTACGTTCTTAAGGAGGAGCCTTTCCTTCCACACCGACAAACTTTCAGAGGCACCAACCGCACTTACCGCCCAAAGGATCAAGACCGCACAAAAAACCGCACCCGGCGCCAGAAGACGCCTTACTGGAAACAGGCGCTTGGGATCAATCTGATCGGTCAGGTCCTCGGCTTCAAGCACCACATGCCGAAGCAGGAGCGGCGAAACGTAAGCTGCAGCGGGATTACCGGGCCGGCTGAGCTGAACCGCTGTGAGAAACAGACCTTTAAGCGAGGGATAAGCGCTTTCGATCCTGCGCGCAAGCTGCTCTTCGTCCACACTGCGCCGCAGGGGCCGGAAGAGAAAATCCAAAGCGATTTTCCCGATCGTCAACAAAGCGCCGGCGATAAGCACTCCCCGCACAAAAGGAGGAAGATCGAGGTACTTATCAAGGATAAATTCTGCAAAAAAGACGCCCCCGGCTCCTCCGATCGTCAAAAGCAGCCCCCGCGCGAGTGCAAGCCCCCAAGCGCGCTTGGCGCAGCGCCGGAGCACAGCCTCGCAACGGGACGCTCTGTGGACCTGCTTCGTGTTGATCTCCGTCATCGCTCAAATATGGGAAGGTATTGGTAAGGGATCTGCAGAATCAACGTCGCCATGGCCGTCGCGTAGTTTCTGCCCACAAGATCAACCCAAGATCCGTCCCGTTCCTGCAGGTCCAGAAGCTCGCGGAAGATTCTGTCCCGCCAGTGCCTCCAATAGTCGCCTCCCCGCTGGAAGGCGGCTTGCACGCCGTAGTAGTGGCCGTAGTAGAAGTCGAACGTCTGCGGTGCCCGCCAGTACGCGCTCGGCCAGTTTCTCATGAGGTAAGCGAGGGCCGATTCTATCTCCGGGCCCTCGTAATACCCCGCGCCGTAAAGGGCGGTCACCCCTGCCGCGGTAAGCGCAAACGTATCCCTCGACAGGCCGTTGGTATCCGGAGGTATCTGATACAAAAAACCTCCGCTTCTACGGTCCCAGCTCCGGCGTACGTAAGCAATGGCCTTGTCGATGCTCGACTTGGGAACATGAATGCCGACGTTCCGCGCACTTCGGAGCGCCTGCACTTGACAGACCGTAACACACATGTCCGAGTCCGGCACACCGGGCAGGTAGCGCCAGCCGCCCTGCGCATTCTGAGCGCTTACAATCAGGTTCACAGCCTCCTGGAGCTTCTCCCGCACGCGGGGGTCACGCGTCATCCCGTAAACTTCAGCCAGGAAAAGCGTGGCGAAACCGTGACCGTACATGCGGGTTCCATGAGCTGTGATAAAACCGTTCTCCCTCACACAGCTCAGAACGTATTGCAGCCCGCGGGCGACGTTCTCCCCGTACGGGCCGCGGCCGGGCACACTGCCTCCCGCCATAAAAGACATGCAGGCAAGGGCGGTTACACCCACATGCTCGCCTATTTTCCCGCGGTAAGTCATGTGGACCTTCCGCCCTATCATGGCGATCCAAGAACCGTTCGGCTCCTGATTGCGCGCAAGAACGCGCAATCCGCGCGCAACCGCCCTGTCAACCCGTTCATCGAGTTCACTGCGCGCCATCGGAGCCGCACGCAGAGCGCCTGTTCCAAGGCACAGGAGCGCCGCAACGAGTGGAACAACCGCTTTTACTTTCACGGCGCACCTCCGAGCGGCGGCGAATCGGAGCTGGCCTTGTAAGAGCTGACACAACGCGGGGAGGTTATGTAGACCTTCCCATCCGCGACAAACACGTTTCCTGCGTTATACACATCCATTTGCGGCGGCCATTGAGCCACGTTGAGCGAGCGGCCCGTTGCGAAATCGAAGAATCGAAGCGCTCCTGAGATGCAGTAGTAGATCCCGTCGCGCGTCAATGCGGGACGCCCTATCAACGATCCACCCGCAAGGAAAACCCTGCGAGCTTTCAGCTCAGGGCTTATGGCCTCAAGCCCCATTGGGCCCGCCCGGTACAGCTTGTCGTTCCTCCACCCTATCAAGTAAGGCATCCGAGAACTGCGTACTGATTTCAAACTACCCAGAACTCGGCCTGTTGCGACATCAAGCTTGAGCAGAAGGTCGGAATCCCGGGGTGCTGCATAAACTGTCTTCCCGCGAATGAACACCGGGTTGTCTTCCCAAGTCGATTCCCACCACTGCGGGAAAAAACCGGTCCGCCGCGGCACGGCCGGCAATGGGCGCATTCGGTAAGTGGAGGCCCAGCGAATCCGGCCGTCATATCGATCCATGCAGACCAGAACCCCCATATGTGTTGCAACAACAAGAAATTTTCCTGTTGAAGCCAGAGCCACACCGTAAGGCTCGACCGCCATCTCCCCGAACATCGTGGTCGGCACCTGCCCGCCGCAGACAAGCCGCTTCCACAGAACCCGCCCGGTCGCAAACTCAACCGCAGCGATATAAATGTTAATGAATCCCTCTTTAGTCCAGCCGCCCAGGTACAGTATGTCGTCCCGCAGCAGCGGTTCGCCGACCACGTTGAGGCGTTTCAGTTGTTCCACCTTGTCCGAACGCCAGACCACCCGCAGCGAACGCCGGTCGAAAACCACAAGCCTTCTGAACGGTATGGGTTCGGTGATCGCGAAGTTCCAAAAAGAATCAGGTGTTTCCACCTGCACCGTGAAGGAACCCGCAACGAATCTGTCGTCGGCAAGCAAAGCGGGGATCGAGCGTTCGACCTGAGGATCGACCTCATAAGGTGCAAGGGTTGAAGGAATCCGCCTGACGGCTATCAGTTTGCCGCTGCCATCATGAAAGACATAAAGCTCGTCATCGACAACCGCATAAAGTCTCTCTGCAAAAGGAAGCGTGTAGGAACGAGGGGGCTGGTCGAGATCGAGCCCTTCGCCGGCTCTTTGAAGCACCGAGGCCGTACGCCAGCGGATACTTCCCCGCCGGAACGGCGCACGTTCAAGCGGCATGCAGCCAAAGATTCCCCTGTGCCGCGGTTTGCCCCAGAGAGGCCCGGTCCTTGCAAAGTCCTCAGACAGGCGTGTGAGTTTCGCACCGAGCTGCGCATTGAGAGGCACCGAAGCGCTCAAGAGTTTTTCAGCCTCCGAGCGGTCGCCCAGAAGCACGTAAGCAAGAACCTTGAGGGCGATTTCTTCTCGCTCTTCAGCCTTCTCGCGCGCCGGCCCGGTGGCGCTGAGCAAATCGAGCCAATCCAGTGCCGAGAGAGCGTCACCGTCCTCAAGACACCGCGAGGCAAGCAAAAAAGCGGCCCTGCGGCCCTCAGGGGTAAGCGGAAGCTCGCGCGCCAGAAAGCGCAGCTCAGCACCCCCGTCCTCTTTGCGGCTCGCTTCAAGACGCCGGGCCACGGAACCGAACTGCCGCACGAATGCGCGCCGGCCTTCTGCACTCAAAGATTTAATGAACCGGCGTACCACCAATTCAGGGGAAACATACCTGTTTTCGTCGACTTGGATCAATCCCCGCTTGCGATAGGCCAGCAACCGCCGAACAACCCGAGCTCCCTCGCCGAAATCACCGGAGGCGAAAAACTGCCGAGCCCGATCTATCTCTTCCTTCACCGTACCGTCGGCAACCGGAAGGCGTATGCTGGGGCGATATTCCTGAATCGGCCCCGGAAAGCGCAGAATCTGCCCGGCAGCACGAGCGGAGAACAGCACCGCAACTGCCAAAGTACAAAACGCACTCCGGCGGATCACTCCTTCGGCAAAGCTGCCTCGCTTCGGCTGGGCTGTAGCCATATCCCGGCCCTCCGGGCACCGGCGGCTCAAAGCAGCCGCCTGAGTTTACGTAAACTCCACTCCAGGCCGGCCAGGAGGCCCACGAGCAGAATCGCCCACCACCTGTTCCACAACGGGTGTTGGGCCGTCGTCTGAACGATTTCTTGCTTCACCACTTCCACGTCTTCGGGAAGTCGATCCACTTCCCTCACCGTATAATACGAGCCTCCGGTCGCTTTGGCTACGAGCTTGGCAGCCGCCTCGTCCATACGAACGTCCTGCCTCTCCTTGGTGGGCACAACAACGCGGAAGCTTACCCTTACCGTCGGGTCCTGAGGCAGAGAGACCACATATGTGCCGAACGCGCCGGCCTCGAAGCTCCCGGTGAACAGGCCCGGCTGAGTGGGATCGTCCTGCCTAAGTACGACCGATCGCTTTTCCGCCTCTTCGCCAGGCCCCTGGAGCCATACGGTCCACTGGGGATCGCTCACCGGCCTGAGGTCTTCGTCAAGAATTCGAGCATTCACCACAACGAGGTCCCCCGGGTGATAAGTAGGCTTGTCGACGGCTAATTGATATCGGGCCGTCTCCCCGCGAAGTCTGCTTGCAGCCACATATCGGATCACCTGCCCCCAAAAACGATTGAAGTAAAGCCCCCCGACACCCGCTCTCCAACGCCAAGTTGAGTCCACGGCACTGAAAAACGTCCGCCCCTTGCCGTAAAGCTGCGTAGCGAAGATAACCCTGGGGCCGTAACGCGGGTGGCGTTTCGCCGGGTGAACGGCGAGCGCTATAGCACCTTTCTTGAGCCGTTCAACAGGCGCAAACCACCAGAATCCCGGAAGGCTGTTGTACTCCAGGCCGTCGGTATTCTCCCATAGGTCTCTGTTGCGCTCCTTATCGGCCACAAGGCGCATAATAGGGTGCTCCAGACCCTCCGGAGTAAGCCTTACCCTGAAAGGCTCCCGCACCGCTTCGCGTTCGGTGGGCGATTCAAGAGAAAATTCTCCGACTTCGACCGGAAGCGCTTCTGCAAGCGGAGTGTGGGCGTAAGCCCACGGGTTGTAGTAAGGACCTGCAATGAAGATGATCCCACCGCCGCCCTCAGCAGCGAAAGCCCGGATATTCTCCATATCCTTTTCGGTGAAAGCCTGCGAGGGATCCACATCTCCGATGATCAGAACGTCGTAGCGGAACAGAGCCGCGCGGTCCGAAGGGAAACGCCTCAAAGGAGGCAAAGGAGGATGAAGGCTGGTCTCCTGGCGCCACCTGCTGTCCGCGCTTAAAAGGAGCCCCTGAAATTCCACGGTAGGATCCCGCATCAAGTACCAAGTCAAGTAACGGTAGTCCCAACGCGGGACATCCTCAACGTAAAGAACCTTTATCTTGCGCTCGATTACATCGACCTCTCTCGAGGCTTCGTTGTTTGAAGTGTCCGCTTCACGCGGCAGAGGCTGCAATCTCACAGTGAGCCTGTGCCTCCCTTTGGCCGGGAAGCGGTGATCGACAAAAACCTGCTGCCTTCTTCCCTGCCCCACCAAATTCGGGAAATATGACTTGATCTGCACGCCGTCAACAAGAAGATCCACAGTGAGCGGCGTTCCCGGTTCCGCTCCCTGGCCGCTTATTGTTACGACAAACTCGGCTCTATCACCGGCAAGCACCCGATCGGGACCTGTGAGTGAAACGATGGCGGTGTCGAGAGGCCATTTCGGCGAACCGATACCGACCGCCATGACCGGAATCGTAGTGCCCGTATCCGGACGTACAAGCTCCCTGGGAAGCTCCTGGAGCGTAAGATCACCGCCGGTCTGCCGCCAGTCACTGAGCACCACAACCGCTGCAACCCGCTTGCCACGAAGCGCAAGCACGGCTTCTTGTATGGCGTTTGCAAGGTGGGTCTCGTCTCCTCCCTCGCCGCGGGCGTTCAGATCGCGCAGGGAAGCAAGCAGGCCTTCCCAGCCTTCGCTTGAGCCGCGGGGGATATCCTCTCCCAACTGGCGCAGCTTCCTGGCGAAAGCAAGCACCCGGAGTACGCCTTTGCGGGAAAGTCGCTTCAGCCATTCGCCTTCGCGGCGAAGCAGGATGCGCTTAATGACCTCGATTCGCGTCATCCGTGCCTGTGAGCCTGCAACCTCAGGCCCGAGCACGGCCACAACAGCGGGATCATCTCCGTAAGGGGCCCAGTCGTCCGACAGATTCATGCTATGGGACACGTCGATGAGAACGAGCACATGCCCGGCGCGCTCCTCCCGCCTGACCCGCGAAAGTACGGGCTCAAAGAGAATCGCAAGCAGAAGTACGAGAAGCAGGAAACGCAAGCCTGCAAGCGCGTAGCGCCAGCCGGGGGTCAAATCCCCGCGCTCGAACCTGTAAAGCGTCCACGCCAGTATGCCGCAGGCCGGAATGAGGCAGAGAAAGATCACCCAAGCCGCCGGGGCTGAGAGCCACCTGAGCTCTTCTTCAACAACAACTTGGGCGAAAAAAGCAACCGGCATCAACGCTGTCGCCTCCCGAAAAGGGTAGCGCAAACCGCTTCAGCAACAAAAAGAAGAAGAACCGCGTACAAGAAAGGACGCCAGAGATCCGCTCGAGCGGGGCCCGCTTGCTTGGTCGGTTCGAAAAGCGTGTCTCCGGGGTAGACGATTCGAGGCAACACACTGCCGTAGGCCGCTCGAAGGGAAGGTTCGCTTGCCGGAGTAAGATCCCCCTCTGAGCTTTCAACGTTCACCGCGAAAAGCTCCGAATCCGGGAAGCGCTCCGCAAGCTCCGCTCCCAAACGCCGCTGCCTGAGCAGCTTCACTTCATAAATACCGGGTTCCAGTGTTTTTTCGAAAAGAAGCATGAAGTCTCCGCCCTGTTCCAAAGCACGCAGCGAGGTCCTTGTAACAGCTCCGCGGGGAGACCGGATACGCACCTCCCGGGCGAACGCAGCGGGCGGATAACGCCTTCTGAAAGGCCAGCCCACGAGCAGATTTCGTTCGGTCGAACGCTCAGAGACCAAATATGAAAGCAGCTCGTGTATAAAGGGAACGTAATCGGGCCATTTCGGGAAATTGGTCCACTTCTCATCTGCTGTTGTGGTGATCACCACAACCGTTCCCCTTCCGATCCGACTTTCGACAATGGCAGGTGATCGATCGGGATCTTTGTACGAGGCGAGTACTTTGGTTCCCTTAAGCGCATGGGCGCGGATAAAGCGCCACACCGGAGCGCTGTCCAGCCGCACATCTTCGCGTTCAATGAAGTAGCGCATGACCGGGTGGTCCAGCGCCACCGGTTCCATTCTCACACCGAAACGCTTCTGCGGATCTCCGGCCGCACCTATAAGCCTCAGGCGGCAGACTCCTATCTCAGGATCGAAAAGCTCGCGGTTGTAAAACTCCAAATCCACGTTGGGTCCCAAAAAGAAAACCGCGGAACCTCCTCCCTCAAGGAATCTCTTAAGAGCGGCTATTTCCCCCAACCGATCGCAGTCCGCCAATATCACAACGTCGATTTCACCGAGCACAGCGGGGTTGAAGGAGGCAAGCGGAACGAGCCGAACCCTGAACGGGCTGAGCAGTTGTACAGCTTCTTCCCCGTCGCTTTGAAGCGCAGCTTCCAGAAAGAACGTTTCACGATCCGCAGCGCGGGACGCATTGCTTCCATCGACAAGCAGCACCCGCACAGCCTTGCGGACGGTAACGGCCAGAAAGCGGCTGTTGTCCAGAGGCAGTCCGTCCGATCGGACCACAGCGGAAATGGAATGGACTCCGCTGCGGCGGAAGACCTGCCTGAAAACAACCGACCGTGTGGCCCCCGCCGGAAGATTCAGCCCCCGCCCCAGTTTTTGGTGGCCGTCTACAAGCAGGTCTACTACCGCATCGGGCACATCAATAGTCGACCAGTTGCGGATCGCAACCGTAACCGTAACAGGGACGTCGGTCGCTACCAGCGACCTGTCCAAAGTCAGATCCACAACGCCCAGGTTCACCCTGTTGGAAAACCCCACATCGACTATCCTTAGATCCGCATTCAGATTCTGTAACGCCGCCAGTCGTTCCCTGATCTCGGGCCGCGCAGCTCGTTTCTCCTGCAACCAATCCCGCGCCTGGAGGTCGGTGTAAAGCTCAACCACAGCGGGCAGCCCCTCTTCAGCGGCCCTTTTCACGGCACGCACCACCTCGCCGAGCAATGCAGCGACGTCAAGTGAGGCTGCCGACACTTCGATCCCGTCAAGGACCTCCGAAGCACGTAATCTTCCGTCCTCAGTGGCATGATCATCAAAAAGCAGGTCGGGAAACTGCGCGCCCTTCAGGATCACCACCCTGTCGGCCTGCGTGGCTGAATTGACCCGCGACTTCACAAGCGCGGCGGCGCTGCCGAGACAGCTCCTTCCGCTGTCCTGATAAGCCATACTGTAGCTGGTGTCGAAAGCGAAAATCCAACACGTGCCCGAGGGTTGAACAAGCGGAAGCGGTTCGACCCTTCCCACCGGCTGAGCGCATGCAACAACAAGGCATACGATCGCCGCGGTGCGCAAGAGGATGAGCAGCAGGTTTTCCAGGCGCAACCGCCGCCGTTGCTTGCGCATCGCGCGCAGCAGAAACTCCATAGCCGCCCACTTCACGACACGCCAGCGCCGGCGGCTGAAGAGGTGAATCAGAAGCGGCAGCCCGGCCAGCACCAGGAAAAAGAAGTTTGCAGGCGCAAGGAATCCCAGAGCCAGGGTCATCGGGCTCGACTCCTCTCCCGCGCGGCAAGGAAACTCGCCAGAGGGACGTCATAGGGCTGAGCGGTGTTCAGGAACACGTAATCCGCCCTGTCCTGACGGCAACGCCTGCGTAGATCAACCCGAAAGGCCTCAACCTCAGCGAGGTAAGCCTTGCGCAACGCCGCTGGATCGATGAGTGCATCGGGCTGTGCTTCCAAACCTTCAAACAAAGTCGTCCTGGTAAACGGAAACGTCACTTCATCGTCGGCCATCACATGAAAAAGGATCACTTCGTTGCCCCGGTGGCGCAACCTTCTGATGCCCATCTGGACCGCTTCGACCGAATCAAATACATCCGAAATGATCACAACCAAGCTCTTTCTGTGTATCTCCGAGGCGATTCTGCTGAGAACGGCTCCAAGAGCGGTTTTTCCGCGCGGGAGGACGTCCTCAAGCGCCGAGAGTACGGTCTGCAGCTGCCCTCGGGTACTGGCAGGCGGTACCATTGCGCGAACATCGTCATCAAAAAGCACAAGGCCGACCGCATCCTGCTGGCGCAGCGCCAAGAAGGCTAAAGCCGCCGCCACCGAGCGGCCGTATGTTATCTTATCCACGCCTCCGGGAGGACCGTAGGTCATCGACTCGCTTACGTCCAAGAGGAGGAAAACCCGCATGTTGGTTTCCTCCTCGTATTCCTTCACATAAAAGCGGTCCGACCTGCCGTAAACTTTCCAGTCCACATGCCTGATGTCGTCACCCGGCACGTATTCCCGGTGCTGTGCGAACTCAACGCTGAATCCGTGATAAGGACTGCGGTGTAATCCCGAAATATATCCTTCGACAATAAGGCGGGCTCGCAGCTCCAGGCGGGAAATCCTTGAAAGAGCCTTAGGGTCGAGATATTTGCGCCACTCGCTCATTCGTTGCGCATCGCTTGCGGGATCCTGATCCAGCCGCCGCAGATTCTCCCAGGCCGGAGCCTCAGATGCTCTCTGCGGCTTCCTCGTACACAGGAACGTCGGCCAACAGTCTGTCAATGAGGTCGTCGGGACGCACCCCTTCGGCCTCTGCAGTGAAGTTCGTAAGAATGCGATGCCGCAGCACCGGATGCGCCATCGCCTGTATGTCCTCAGGCGCTACGTAATAACGCCCCCGCAGAACCGCCCGGGCTTTGGCTCCCAGGATGAGAAACTGGCAGGCCCGCGGGCCGGCGCCCCACTGCAGGTACTGTCGAATGTAGTCCGGAGCCTCGGGCGTTCCCACTCGCGTGCGCCGGGTGAGCCGGATAGCGTACCGAATCAAATCATCGGTAATAGGAACACGGCGCACGAGTTGCTGGAGCCTGAGAATCTCCTCCGCGCCCATAACCTGCCCGAGCTCCGGCTCAGTGCCGGCGGTTGTGAGCTTCATGATTTCGAGCTCTTCTTGAGGATCGGGATAGTCGACCAGCACCATGAACATGAACCGGTCCAGCTGGGCCTCGGGAAGCGGATATGTTCCTTCCTGCTCGATCGGATTCTGCGTGGCGAGAACGAAAAACGGCTCCTCCAGCGGGTGCCGCTTGCCTCCCGCGGTAACCTGTCTTTCCTGCATGGCTTCAAGCAACGCGGCCTGGGTTTTCGGAGGAGTGCGATTGATCTCGTCTGCAAGCACCACGTTTGCAAATATAGGTCCCGGCAGGAACTGAAATCTGCGCGTGCCTGTTGCGCGGTCCTCCTGAATAACCTCGGTTCCGGTGATGTCGGAAGGCATAAGATCGGGCGTAAACTGGATTCGCGAAAACGAAAGTGACAAGCAACGGGCAAGCGTGCTTACCATAAGCGTCTTCGCAAGGCCGGGCACCCCCACAAGCAGGCAGTGTCCTCGCGCGAACAAACAAACCAAAAGCTGCTCGAGGACCTCCTCCTGGCCCACGATCGCTTTCGCCATCTCGCTACGGATGCGCTGGTACCCTTCGTTGAGAGCCTGAACCGCAGCTAAATCATCTTCACTCGCGCCGCCTGCCCCCGAAGGTGCTTCACCAGCCGGAAGCCCGTTTTCCTTCTCCGGTGCCTCACTCACAGTTATCCTCGCATGCAAAAAACAGGGTCCAAATGCGGTTCTGAAACGCCGGGGCCCGAGCAAGAGACCTCAGCGTTCCGCACACGGAGACCATAGGATCTCCCCTGCACCGCTCGGGTGTCAAAAAACAAACTCTCACAGCGAATGGTCGATCATAGCCCTCGCCAATAGCACAGTCAACTCCTTGACGAACCGCACCTGCGCGTGGAAAATCAACTGTTTTACCTGGAGCCGGGAGGCGGCCTCACCCAGCCCGGGCAGCCGAGACCGCTAGAGACCCCGAGGCTGCCTTACAGCAAGCCGAGGTTTCCGATGAAAGAAGTGGCCTATCGGCTCCGTATCAGGCTTCTTGCACTTACCGTTGCGGTCCTGTGCAGGTGAAACGAAGAGGAGCACTCAATGGTTCCTCAAGGAGGCGGTGTGGAACGGGGGAAGACGCTGACGCGGCACCTTCCGGAAATCGGTGACGGAGAAACGGCCGAATCTCTTTTCGGCAAGGGAGTGGGGCTTACCTACAACGACTTCATCCTCTTGCCCGGCCATATCGATTTCAGCGCCGACGAGGTGGACCTTTCGACACGGTTGACACGCGAAATCACTCTGAAGGCCCCCATTGCAAGTTCGCCCATGGACACGGTCACCGAATGGAAGATGGCCGCCTATATCGCTCTTTTGGGCGGTATAGGTTTTATCCACTATAACAACACGATCGATGAACAAGTCGAACACGTTCGAAAGGTTAAGAGGTTTGAGAACGGATTCATAACCGACCCGATCGTACTCAGTCCCGATCATACGATCGCTGATGTGGACGAGATAAAGAGGCGCGAGGGCTTCTCCAGCATTCCGATCACCGAAGACGGTACGCTTCGAACCCGCCTAGTGGGGCTTGTTACAAACCGCGACATAGAGTTTGAGGAGAACCGGGCCCGGCCGCTGAAGGAGGTCATGACCCGCGACCTTATCACCGCCCCGAAAGGCATCTCGCTTGTAGAGGCCAATCGAATCCTCAAGGAGAGCAAGAAGGGAAAGCTGCCGATTGTAGATCCCGAGGGCCGGCTTGTCGCCCTTGTGACGCGCACAGACCTTGTGAAAAACCGCGATTTCCCTGACGCTTCGAAAGACGAAAGGAAACAACTCCTTGTAGGCGCGGCCGTGTCCACCCGTCCGGAAGACCGGGATCGCCTGGCTGCTCTTGTAAATGCCGGGGTGGATGTGGTTGTGATCGATTCGGCTCAAGGCGATTCGGTTTTTCAGATAGAGCTGATACGTTACTGCAAGGAGAAATATCCGGACCTGCAGGTTGTCGCAGGCAACGTGGTGACGCAAGCCCAGTGCCGCTGTCTGATCGAAGCGGGTGCGGATTCGCTGCGCGTGGGCATGGGCCCCGGGTCGATCTGTATTACGCAGGAAACAATGGCAGTGGGCCGGGCGCAGGCTACCGCGGTCTGGCGGTGCGCCAAGTATGCGCGCGAAGCGGGTATTCCCGTCATAGCGGACGGCGGTATCGCCAACATCGGCTGCCTGGTTAAGGCTCTGGCGGTCGGAGGCAGCGTGGCCATGATGGGCGCATTGCTTGCGGGCACGCAGGAAGCCCCCGGCGAGTACTATTACAAGAACGGCGTACGCGTGAAGCGTTACCGCGGCATGGCTTCGATAGAAGCCATGGAAGCCGGCGGAGGCAAGCGTTACTTCATGGAGGGGGAGAAGGTAAAGGTTCCCCAGGGAGTTTCAGGTTATGTCATTGACCGCGGTCCTCTTGTGAACTTCGTACCTTATCTGCTTCAAGGACTGCGTCACTCGCTGCAAGACTTGGGAGTCCGATCGATCAAGGAGCTGCACGAAGCCTTGTACAACGGAACGCTTCTTTTCGAGCGCCGCAGTTCCTCGGCGCAAAGGGAAGGTGGGGTTCACGGCATGGTGTCTTATGAGGACCCCGTACTGAAACTTCAAGAAAAGTTTCGGAGGTCGTGGTGAAAACGGTTCAGGGTAACTACAGCGGGAAGGGACGGCGTTTTGCTCTCGTGGCGAGCCGGTTCAACGATTTTCTCGTTTCAAGCCTGATAAAGGGCGCAGTGGATTGCCTGCTGCGCCATGAGGTCCGTGAAGAAGACATTACACTTTTTCGGGTCCCCGGAGCGTTCGAGCTGCCGGCGGTGGCCAGAAAACTGGCTTCTTCCAAAGCATACGATGCTGTAATCTGCCTGGGCGCGGTGATACGCGGCGCTACGCCCCACTTTGAATACGTGGCTTCAGAGGCCGCCAAGGGCATAGCACGAACGGCTTTGGAAAGCGAGGTGCCGGTTGTTTTCGGTGTCGTGACCGCTGACACCATTGAACAGGCGGTGGAACGTTCCGGCACAAAGGCCGGGAACCGGGGAGCGGACGCCGCTATGAGTGCGCTGGAGTTGGCCGACCTCTATAAGCGGATCGGTGAAGGGGCTCGTTCACCTCGCAGCGAACGGCGATGAAGCATGCGCACTCCCGCGCCCGAGAGGCCGCATTGAAGGCGCTTTATCAAGCCGATGTCTTGGGACGCAGGCCCGATCCGCAGGCGGTGGAAGAACTGCTTCAAGAG
>CAZGYL010000054.1:0-14448 GCA_964529985.1 uncultured Planctomycetia bacterium
TTTTCTTCAAAGATCGGGGAGGAAAACTCAACGCCGGTCCCATTTGGGATTACAACCTCAGCCTGGGGAATGCTGATTACCTGCAAGGGTGGATGCCCCAGAACTGGTATTACCCGCAGCTTAACACTTCCCAGTACCCCTGGTGGCCGAGGCTCTTTCAAGATCCTGCATTCCAACAGAGGCACCGCCAGCGGTGGTTCGAGCTGAGGCGCAAGTACTTCACCGAAGAGCGCCTCATGAAGAGCGTGGACGAGAAGGTTGAAGTTCTGCGCGAAGCTCAGGAGCGCAACTTCAAGCGCTGGCCCGTTCTGGGGATCCGGGTCTGGCCCAACTGGTACATAGCAAGAACATGGGAGCAGGAGATCAACTGGATGAAAGGCTGGATCAAGGACCGCCTGGCTTGGATCGACAGCCAGCTGCTGAGCCCGCCGCAGTTCAGCCACGCCGGCGGCAGGGTGGAACCGGGCTTTGAACTTACGATCACAACCGAGCTGGGTGACGTCTACTACACTGTAAACGGCCCGGACCCCAAAGGGCCGGACGGCCGGCCTGTGCCTGAAGCGCAGGTTTACACAGGACCGCTTGTGCTTACTGAAAATTCACGCATTCGGGCGCGTACTCGAGCGGGCGGCGTTTGGAGCGACCTTGTTGAGGAAGTTTTTGTGATCAATCCGGTTCGGATCGTCGTAAGCGAAATCATGTACAATCCTCCTCCGCCTGAGCCGGGAAGCCCTTACAGTGCTACGGACTTTGAATTCATTGAAATAACGAACGCGGGTCAGGAACCTGTTGAGCTTGGTGAAACCGCATTTACGCGGGGAATCACCTTCTCATTTGCAGAAAGCCCCGTTCGTACTCTGGAGCCGGGCCAATACGTTGTCGTGGTGAAAAACCTTGAGGCTTTCAGCTCCAGATACGATACCTCGCAGATCGCTGTTGCAGGCACCTATGCAAAGGCCACGGACTCACTGAGCGACCGCAGTGAGACTATTGAGCTGCGCGGGCCCGTCGGGGAGCAGCTCTTGCGTTTCTCCTACCGCGACAGCTGGTACCCAGCCACAGACGGCGGGGGATATTCGCTGGTGGTGCGGGATCCGACGGCCGACACGGCCCTGTGGGGTGATGCCGCCAACTGGCGGCCGAGCACCTTTGTATTCGGCTCTCCGGGAAGAGAGGATCCCGAGGAGCCGCCGCCCGGAGGGCAGCGGATCGGGGATGCAAATCAAGACGGCAGACTGACCATATCGGACGCCGTGCTTTTCCTCCGCTATCTCTTCGGCACAGCGGGACGGCTTCCGCCCTGCGACGGACTGACTATCAAAGAGAAGGGCAATGTGGTCGTCTTTGATTTCAACACAGACGGCACTGTGGACGAGTCTGACGTGATTGCACTGCTTCAGTACCTCTACAGCCAAGGACCGCCGCCGCTCCTGGGCACAGGCTGCATACCGGTAAACGGGTGCCCCGAAGTGTGCACGCCGTAAGCGCTCGGAGTTTTCCTTTCCCTTCCGGCTTCTCCGGGTACAATGAGCAGAAATCGGTGCGGTCGAAGTTTCAGTCGCTGTGCCGGGCGTACGCCACCGGCGTGCCGCCTCCATGCGCAGGTTCGATATGCAGGAGCACGGATCAACGACCAATGGCTCGTGCGGCGTGGACACAGCCCCTCCTTGGTCTTTGATCTTTGAGCTGCACCAACTCCCGGGGCCTCATGTTTGGGAGGAGATCTTCGGCAGGTGCGGCCCTTTCCACATCGACATAGGCTCAGGGCGCGACACTTTCCTCATTGAGCTGGGGCAGGCCCGGCCGGATCTCGCGCTTGTGGGCTTTGAGTACTCGCGCGAGCGGATCGAAAAACTCGCCCGTAAGATCAAGCGTGCCGGGCTCAACTCCGTACGGCTGGTTCGAGGGGAAGCTCTCCAGGGTATTGCGCGTCTCTTCGCCCCTGGAAGCATTGCAGGGATCACGCTCTTTTTCCCGGATCCATGGCCGAAAAAACGCCACGCTCACAAGAGACTGATAAGTCCGCCTGCAGCCAGGCTCTTTGCATCCCGACTCAGGCCGCAGGGAACTCTGTATTTCAAGACCGATGACGCAGCTTTCGCCCTTCAGGCCCTGCAGGTTCTTGAGAAAACGCCCTTCTTGTACAATTGCTACGGTCCCGGTGCTTGGGCCCCGTGCGAGGGCCTGCTGGCTCACCGAACCCTGTATGAGAAAAAGTGGCTGAACCAGGGGCGTAGGATCTATCGCCTGGCGTACGTAAGAACCGATGAGCCCTGAAAACGGGGATCGCCTCCTCACGCTCGCCGAAAAGGTAAAGGACTTTCCTGAAAGCCCCGGGGTCTACCTGATGGTGGATGCCCACAGCAGGGTGCTTTACATAGGCAAGGCGGGAAATCTGCGCAAACGGGTCGGCGCTTATTTCAGCAAGCACCCTGACAACCGCACCTTCGTGCCGTTGATCCTGCAACACGTAGCCGACGTTCAGTACCTGATTACTGCAAACGAAAGCGAAGCGCTGATCCTTGAGAACAACCTCATAAAAAAATACAAGCCTCCCTACAACATCAGGCTCAAGGATGACAAGACCTATGTGAGCATAAAAGTCACTGTAAACGAGAAGTGGCCGCGGCTCCTTGTCGTCAGGCGGCACCATGACGATGGGGCTTTGTACTTCGGGCCTTATGCTTCGGCTGCAGGTACGCGCTGGTTGCAGAGGTTTATCCAAGAGATCTGCGGCCTCCGAAGCTGCTCCCCTCAAGTTTTCAAAAGCAGAACAAGGCCCTGCCTTCAATACGAAGTCGGTCGCTGCTGCGCACCCTGCGTGGGGTTTGTAACAGAGAGTGAATACAGCCGTCGGGTTGAAGAAGCTCTCTTGCTGCTTCGCGGGCGCGGGGAAGGGGTTTTGAAACGCCTTGAGAGCGAAATGCATAAAGCCGCTTCGGAGCTTCGGTTCGAAGAAGCGGCCTCACTCCGCGACAAACTGACTGCCATGCGCAGAGCCCTGGAGCGGCAGGCTGCACACAAAGTGGGCCTGCAGGAAGATTTGGACGTTTTCGGCCTGCACCGCGAAGGCCGGCACGTCACTGTGCTTGTTATCTTCGTGCGCAACGGGCAGGTGATTCAGGCTGCGCCTTTTCAGTTTCAGACCGCTTTGCCTATTGAAGAAGCGCTGCGCAGTTTCGTGGTTCAGTTTTACCTTGCGGGTCGTGATGTGCCACCCGGGATAGTGCTTCCGGTGCGGCTGCCGGATTCCGGAGCCCTTGCGGAGCTCTTGGCCCGGAGGCGGGGAGGATCCGTCCGGTTCTACCTGGGCAAGCGGGGACTGAGACGGGAGCTCCTCCAGCTTGCCGTCCGCAACGCGGAAGAGGCGGCCAAGGGTCAGCTTGTCAGAGAGGAACGCCGGCGCGAAGCCCTCGCTGAGCTTGCCTCAGCGCTCGGGCTTCAAGGACCTCCGGCGCGCATTGAGTGCTTTGATATATCCACAACAGGCGGGGCTCTGGCCGTGGGATCCATGGCGGTAATGCTCAACGGCAATCCGGCCCCCGACCAGTACCGCCACTACAAGATCCGCACTGTTGAAGGCATGGACGATTTCGCCATGCTTGCTGAGGTCATAAAGCGCAGGCTTGAGGACGAAACCCCGCCCCCTGACCTGCTTGTTGTTGACGGCGGCAAAGGGCAGGTGCAGCGCGCTGCCGAGGTACTCGCTGAAAGGGGGCTCTCTCACACAATAGTTATCGGACTTGCGAAGGGACGTTATCGGGGCGGGAGGCGGACCGAGGAACGTATCTTCACTCCGAACCGCTCAGAGCCTCTCGACCTTGACGAAAACAGCGCGGGCTCCCGGCTTCTTCAAGCGTTGCGCGACGAAGCCCACAGGTTCGCGGTTTCCTATCACAGGAAGCTGCGGCGCAGAAAAGCCCTTTCAAGCGGCCTGGAAAAAGTACCCGGCCTGGGGCCGAAACGCATTAGGGTTCTTTACGAGAAGTTCGGCGGCATGCGGCAACTAAGGAAGCTTTCGGTAGAGGAGCTCGTCTCCGAAGGAAAACTGCCCCGCCCCGTAGCTGAGAACCTCTGGCGGTTTCTTCACCCGGAAGGCACGCCGCAGGAAGGAGCCGGATCGGAATCTTCTTAGAAGCCTCCCAGTGCGGGCAAGCGGAAGCCCGCGGTGCTTTGGATCGCCCCAAAGCAGAAACTTCTTTATGCGTGCGCAGTTTCGGGGTTGCGTTCTATGAGGCTCAGAAAGAAGCTATAGCTTCTTCTTCGCTGTCAAAGACAGGAATGATCTTGTTGAGGTGCATGACCTCTATGACTTCGCGCACATCGGGCTGGGGGCAGCAGATCTTAAGAGCACCCGTTTGCTTGGCGACTTTCTTGTAGAGGCTTATCAGCGCACCTAAACCAGAGCTTGAGATATAGGTAACGTTTGCCATGTTAAGCAGGAGGTTCACTCCGGAACGCTTCTCCACAAGAGTGCCGAGGCGGTCAAGCAGTCGCAGTATCTCACGTTCGTCCTTCAACTCACCCCTTGTAAAGTCGGCTACCACTACTTTTCCGCTTGTGCGCAGCGTAATGGCTTCAACGTGCGTAGCCATGGCTCAACCTACCTCAAGGGCCACCGGCCGCCGCCTGCAGCGGGGCCGTAGCTCTCAGTGAGACGCCTCTCCTTGAGTTTCCTCCGCCGTGCTCTGCTTTCCTGCCTGGCTGTCCAGTGGGAACGCAAGAGCCAGCGTGCTTCCCCCGTCCCAATACTCGACCGCTTTGGCGTAATACTGCATCAAGTGGATTCCTCTGCCGCCTTCACGCCATAGTCCTTCCTCGTCGAAAGGATTCGGGACCTTTTCCCGGTCAAAGCCTTTCCCTTCATCGCTTATTAGGATCCAAAAGCAATCATCCGCCCGGAATATGCGGATGGTAACGGACCGCGATGCGTCTCCTTCATTGCCGTGGAGCATCGCGTTCTTCAACCCTTCGTCCACACACAGCATAACGGGTGTGCGGTGATCGGGCGAAATGAATCCCACGTGGCTGAGAAAGTCTACCAGCCTGAAAACAACGGCCGGCACCAAGCTCGGCTCACTGGGAAACTGGCGCTCGTAAATGAGCGGGCCGTAAACAGGCGGCGCTTCGTTGCTGAAAAGGATTGCTTCTTTTTCCATACCTAAGATCCCGTACCCCTCGATCCGCGGCGTCGAAGCGCCGCTGCTGGACCCGCACAGCCGGCCGGTCCCATTTTTTTGTTCCACCCGGCCGCACGATGCTTGCCCGGAGAAAGCTACAACGGCTGCCCTGATCCGTCAAATCGCCGCAAGGCGGGCAGGATCACCGGCCGATATGTTCAACATGGAGATCGTAAGGGTCAGGGAAACAACCCCCCGGGTGAAGCCCCGGCTCCGTCCGGCGTTCCGCACCAAGCGCCGAAGGCTCTGGGAGCACCCCCGTTTTTGGCTTTGGGTGCGGGTGGGGGTTTTTGTGCTTGTTCTGCTGGCTCTGCTGCTTCTCTTCCCCCGGGAGGCGTGGTAAGTGACGGCTATACTTGGAGCTTGGCTCTTTTTGGCCTGCGCTCAGGGCGCCGAAGCAGGACAAACGAAGGATGTGCCTCCGCTTTCCATGTGGAGCGAGGACGACTTCGCGCGCACCCGCTACGCGAGCTATCTTCTTGAGGGCCTTCTGGCCGATGCCGGACGCCCTGTGCGCTCCTTCCGCTCACAGCTCTTCACGCTGGTTATCGGTATGGCGAACGCGATCGGTGAGGAAGAGGAACCGCGCAAAGCGTTCACCCGGGCTCTCCGCTACTTTACCGAGCAGTTAGGCTTCAGGCAGTGCGGCGAAGGGCCGAACCTTGAACGGGTTCTGCCTTCCTCGGTGATGGAAAAGCGCTGCGGAACACCGCTTGCCGTAACCGCCCTATTCTTGGCTCTCATTGACCGGCAAGTGCTTCCGGGCGAGGAGAAGCCCCGCTTCGCGCTTAAACCTTTTCTAGTTCCAGGTGCCGTGCTCCTTCGTTACCAATTCGACACTTACAGCCTCACACTTGTACCGGCTGAAGGAACGGTGATCCTTTCGGACTCAGAAGTGGCAAAAAGGTGGCCTGCAGAACCGCGTTTAAAGGCCGCCGGGTTCACGTTCCGCCCGCTTAAACCGCGGGAACTAGCGGGACTGCTTCTCGCCGAACTTGCTGAGGCCTATGCGCGGAGTGCGAACGAAGCGCTTCGCGAACGTTTTCTTCAAAAAGCCGTTTCTTTCTTTCCCCGGTCGCCCGAGCTGCGGATCAGGGCGGCCCGTCTTCTCCTCCGGGCGTCAAGGCCCCAAGAAGCTCTCACCCATGCGGATTTCGTCCTCCGGCACCTGCCCGAAAACGGTGAAGCGCTTTTTCTACGCGGGGTTGCGCTGTTTGAGCTCCAGCGTTCAGCTGAGGCCGAAGCCGCACTCAAAGCAGCCATAGCCCGGGGCTATACCGCCGGAGGAAAGGCGTGGCTTTACCTTGCGCACATTGCCTCAAGCGCCGGAGCGCTGAACGATCTGCATAAATACCTTGCAGCACTTCGAGCCGAATCCTCTGATCCTGCTCTGAAAGCGCGGATTGATTCCCTGCTCAAAGAAGCTACGGCAAAAAGGGCCGCCGGCATGCTCCGCCCTGACGTGCCGTATGAGAAGCGCTTCGCTGTAATCGATCTCCTGGCGCGTGATCCCAGTCCTTCGGCTGTAGAAGCACTTATCGGCTGCCTCAGCGACCCCAACTACCGCTTCCGTGCCTATGCCTGGCGTGCCCTTCGTGAAATATCCGGGGTCAGACTTCCGCTTAAATCCGACGCTTGGTGGGAGTGGTACCGCAAGAACACCGGCGCTTCGAAGAAAAACCTTTGGGCTGAGCTTACCCGCGGAATCGGTCCTTCGGATGACTGAGTCCCGCAAGGGCTTCTACGGCCGTTCCACCGAGATTTGCAACGGAGGCTCAGGGGAGCTCTCCCCTTGCGCTGCAACAGGCCCTGCTCCCGGCAAGCTCGACACTTCAGGCCCGCGCGAAAACAGGCCCGCCAAATAGGCCGCCGCAGCAAGTACCAGCACACACGCAGCGGCTACGGCCGCACGCCGCGCAACACGGTGGTACCGCTTGCGCCTTGCATACGCCACAAGACGCGTTTCCATTGCGTCCCAAATTTCCGGCGCCACTTCCGGAGGCGCCGCACGGCGGAAAACCGAGTCCACATGGTGCAACTTGCGCAGTACCGCCTGACACTGCTTGCAGCTCTCCAGGTGCTCTGTTACACGGTGAACGGTCTCGGCACTCAGCTCTCCGTCCAGGTACGCACCCAAAAGGGGCTCAACAAGGCTGCACTCTCGCGCCTGCATGATTCACCTTTGCAACTTGTCGTCCTCGGCCTGCGAGTTTCCGAATTCCCTCCGGCCGCCTTCTCCCAAAAGTTCTGCAAGTCGTTTCCTTGCGTAAAACAGCCGCGACATAACGGTTCCCACTGAGCAGCCTACGATCTTGGCGATCTCAGCATAAGATAAGTGCTCCAGTGTGTGTAGCACCAAAACGTCCCGATGCTTTTCGCTGAGCTTCCACAGCGCCTCATTGACACGTTCCTGAAGCTCGGTCTTCTCAGCCTCCAAAACCGGATCGGCTCTTGTACCTCGAGCCTGAAATCCCTCGCCCTCCAGGGGAGCGAAACTGCGCCGTTTCCGTCGCCTGAGGTAATCGATCGATTGGTTTACAGCGATCCGATAGAGCCACGTTGAAAAACGCGCTCCCCTTCTGAACTCAGAGGCATTTTCTATGACCTTCAGAAACACTTCCTGAGTTACCTCCAGAGCATCCTCACGGTTGCTTGTGTAGCGGTAGGCGATTTCGTACACACTCCGCCTGTACCGCCGGAAAAGCTCCGCCAGGGCCTGCCTGTCGCCGGCCACGAATGCGGCCACCAGGGCCTGGTCGTCTGTGGCTTTCCGGCCCTGCGGGCTCCGTTCACCTTTTTGGACGCTCCGCTCCTCTTTTCTATTCAACCCCGCGCCTCCGAGCGGTTTCAGCAGAGCGATTGTACGCCCCCCGGCCCCGGCGATCCACGCCCCGCCTGCCCTCTTCAAGCTGCACCACGCCCCCGTATTGCAGTACGCGGAGGCTGCCGCAAACGGATGAATTTTTCTTCATCAGAGTGGCGAAAATCGTAACTCCTTGTATTTTCAGGACTTATACGGTTTAGAAAATTGCAAATCTTCGTTTTTTTTGCTTGCACGGGCTCTGCGGCATGCGTATTTTATTCTTGCGGAAGCTGCGTTGGACGCGTTACTGGAGGCCGGAGAGGGTTATGGGTCGTTGAACCTTGGTCCCCTCCGGACCGATACAGGCTAGGAAAGTACTTCGAAGAGCAAGAGAGGCGGGAGAGAGAAAGAAGGAAACTACATTGAGCAACTCCAACCTACCATCCCTACACTCCAAACGGTAGGTTCCTCCTTTTTCCTCGTTTATTTCAGACCCAAACAACCTCCTCATCGAGTAGGGACGATGAGGAGCTTTTTTATTGGACGAACTTCCGGTAAAACACACCATAACCCAGGCTTCGGGCCGCCGGCCCCCCTCAGAGGAAAGAGGCCCGCCGGCGTGCTACGATACAAGAAGTACGAGGTAAGAGCCCCCTGACTGAGGATAGGCCCGAGGTGGTTTCTCTGAAAGACAGGCTCCACAACCTGAGCGAACGGCTTTTGGCCGCCGATCTGTCGGATTTCGGGGCTCCCGCCCGCTGGGCGTTGGGGACTCTGCGGGCACTTCTTCTGGCCGGGAAGCGCTTCCGGCGGGACCGCTGCATTGAGCAGGCTGCGGCCCTCTCATTCATCTCCCTGCTTTCGCTCATTCCGATAGGATTCCTTTTTCTTTTCTTTCTGCGGGCTTTCCACCTGGGTGGTTACTGGGAGCAACTGAAGGAATTCCTGGTCCAAAACCTTCCCAAAGAGTCCCGTAACTCTGTCCTTGCCTGGCTGGGGGAAATGGAGAAGGACCGTATCTCCACAGTGCAGAATCTCCCCTACTACGTGATGGTTATAGCCGGGCTCATCTTGAGTGCACTGTGGCTTTTTGAAAGCAGTGAGAAGGCGCTGAATCGAATTTGGCGTTCGTCCAGAAGCCGGTCCTATGTCCAGCGACTTACAGTCTTCTGGCTCATTGTAACTGCAAGCCCTTTTCTGCTCGCCCTGTCCGCATTTCTCAGAAGCAGCCTGGAGTCCAATCCCGCGATTCAGCCCCTTATGAGTAAAACGGTTATCCTTGAGACCTTCTACGCCTTTTTTGTACCTGCTGCAGTCGCCACATTCGCGTTCTTCTTCGTATATTTGCTCGTACCTGCAGCGCGCGTGCAGATCGTTCCCGCGCTTGCAGGAGGTCTTTTTGCAGCGATCTGCTGGGAAGCGGCTAAAAGCCTTCTCAGCTATATAATCCCGCGTGCCGTGACTTTCAGCGTTTACGGATCGCTGGGAGCGATCGCCGCATTTCTCTTCTGGTTCTATCTCTCTTGGTCGGTACTTCTCTACGGCGCGCAGCTCAGCTACGTTGTGCAGTACCCGCGCCAGGCGACCCTTTCGTTGGCTGCAGCCGCAAAACCCCCGCGTCTTCCGCCCGGCTTGCTCGCCTTAGCTGCGGCGCTGGAGATTGCAGAGGCTGCAGACAAGCGCATGCCACCTCCTTCCCTGAGCGATCTGAGTGAAAAGTGGGCCTTGCCCGCGGATCTGATCCGGCGCGAGTTACTGGAGACCGGCAACAATGTTTTCCACCGCGCGCACGGCGAAGAAGAAGTCTACTACCTTTCGCGCGACACTGATCGCATCAGGGTAACCGAGCTGCTCTCTTGGCCGGTACCGGGCAACGAGGCGCTTTTCGCCTCAGAACCTTTGCGCATGCTTGTGGAAGCCCTGCGCACTCACTTCGGTGAAGCCATAGAGGGTTTAACAATTCGTGATCTTCTAAACCGTAACATTTCATTACGCCCGCTGGTGCGCACTTAACCCTTTTTGCGTCCTTGAGTTATGATCTCCTCAAGCACTGCCTCGCGTTTGCCGAAAACCAAGGTTGACAGTGCGACATCCGTCTGTAAAATGTACGGCTTACCCTGGGCGGGAGTGGAACCAGACGCCCGAGAAGCTTTGCAACAACAAGGTTTGAAAGTTGAAGCCCGGGGCGGCGAACCGGAGAGGACCGGGAACCAAGAACTCGAGGAGACATAAGTCCAGGACCCGAGAGCCTGAGAGCCAACCGCCAAAACCCTCCTTTGGGCCCGAACCGGGCCGGGGAAAATCCTATGGTGCAGAAAAAGATGTCTGAGTGTACTGCGGAAAAAGCTACCAATCTCAAAGAGGACGGAGACCCTCAAAGCCGATCGGCCAAAGCAGCTGCAAAAGCAGCCGCCGGGCTTTTCAGAGGGGTTGTAGACTTCCTGCTGACGGTTCAGGAAGCTCTTCGCCACAACCGCAAACTGCCTGCCTCAGCTCTCAAATCGCCTGAGAGTGAAGCCCAGGAGAAGGAAGAAACCGCAAGCGGAGCTTCACAGGAAAAAACCCAAGAAATCGATCCCCCTGTGGTTGTGCTCATCCAGGGGAAGCCCGGCTCCGGGAAAACCACGCTGCTTGATCTTTTCTGCCGCGAAGTGCCGGCGCCGCTCTTCCGGTACCGCTTTACAGAAGGTTGGCTGGACCCTCTTCAGCCCCTCCGTTCCCTCCTCAAAGCACTGCAACATGCGCTTCCCCCTGCTGCTTGGGACTCTCTGACCCAGCGGTTCAACTGGCTTCTCAGCCCGCTACTGTCCCCTACCGACTTGCACGGGCCTGAGGCGCCCGTCCCCGAGGTCGATTCGCCTGAACGCTACTTTGTGGGTTGGACGCGCTTCCTGGTTGAGGCAGCCCGCAGAGTACCTTTCGTAGCTGTTTTTGAAGATATTCACCTTGCCGATCCCAGTTTTGTAACCTTTTTGGGATTTCTGGGGCGGGCACTCAGAAGCGCCCGGAACCCAGGGAGGATTCTCCAGCCGGAGCTCAGGAAACTT
This sequence comes from uncultured Planctomycetia bacterium, assembly GCA_964529985.1. Lineage (GTDB taxonomy): Bacteria > Planctomycetota > UBA8108 > UBA8890 > UBA8898 > CAZGYL01. The sequence continues at coordinate 11,031 of CAZGYL010000054.1, forward strand.
CCCAGCGAGCGCGAGGACACAGAAAACCCGCCGCGCTTGCTGCTCCTTGCCTCGTGCCTCCCTCCGGGAAGTGCCGCCGATTCGGTCAGCAAGGAATTGGCCGAACTGACCGCTGAATCATTCGCTGCGGTCTGCAAGGTGCCCTCCTTGACCCGAGCTTACCTGGGGCGGATTTTCAGCGCTGCAGGATTTCCTAAATCCGGCAATGGAACTTCTTCCAAATTGCTTGAGCTTGTAGGCGGAAATCCGCTTGAGGCTACGTTGTTGGTGCGGACGCTTCTGGCCTCAGGCAACGGAGAGCCTGAAGCCCTCCAAGCGGGCGAACTTCTCGTAAAAGCGCAGGAGATTGCGGAAGCTGGAATCGTTCCCACCGCACTTAGAGCGCTTCATGCGCCTGCGCAGAGACTCCTTGCGGCTTTGGCGACAGTGCGAAGACCCGTTCCCGAAGACCGGCTTGGGAGCCTGAGACTCGAAGACCTCGGGCTTCTCGGCTCAGAGGAAATCCCCCAAGCCGTTTCCGAACTCAAGGCCCAGGGGCTTGTGCGGGAGGAGGCCGAAGGGCTTTACCCGACTTCTTCCACCATAGCGGCCGAAGCACAGCAGCTTCTCACGCACGCTGAGCGCAGCAAACTGCACGACAGGCTCTCTGAGCAGATCGCCGGGGAAGGGCCGCTTGCTGGTGCACGCGCTTTCGCCTATTTCCAGCATGCAGTAAGAGGGAGCGATCCGAATGCCGCACTCGATGCTGGCCTCCAGGCGGCCGCCTTCCTCGAACGGTGCTTTGCTTACAGGCGCAGCCTTGTCGTCTTGTACAACCTGGCAGGGCTCCTGCAGGCTAAAGATCCTGCCGACCCGAGGCTGCTTGAGGTACGGAAAGCCATTGTAAGGCTTGAGGAAAGAATCGGGCGGGACAACGCCGCCAAGCAGAATCTAAAGAGGATTCTTTCCGAAACGCCGCCTGAGCTTCTCACTGAGAACGAGCGCGCAGACCTCATGGTACGCCTTGCGTGTATTTACCGCAGGCAGGGACGGTTCTCACGCACTCTGAAGGTCTTGGGCAGGGCCTTCAGTCGAAATCTTTCACCCGAAACCACAGCACGTATTTACGCAGCTTTAGCTGAAACCCGGCTGCAGAGAGGAGAAGCCAAGAGAGCTTTGAATTACTGTTTGCGCGCCCTTTCGCTTCTCTCTGAGCAGAGTCCTCCTGAATCAGCGCTTCGGCTGCGCTGCCTGCTTGCCGCTGTGTACGCATTTCAAGGGGATTATGCACTTGCTGCAGACACACTGCTTAAAGCCCTGGAAAACTGCCCGGAAGCGGAACTGCCGGCACAAGGCCGGTCGATTCTGGATCAGTTGGGCGGAATTTACCGCGAGAACGGGAATTACTTCCGCGCCGCCCGATACCTTTACCGAGCGCTTGAAGCCAAGAAAGAAGTCCATGACGTTGCGGGGCTTGCTGAAACCTACACAGCGCTTGGAGACGTCTACGCGCGCAGCGGCAATTTCGCAAAGGCGATCGAACAACAACGCAGAGCGGCTGAAATACGGGAAGTACTCGGAGACTGGCGCGGCCTCGGCTGCAATCTTGTGAATCTCGGCACTGCGTTTCTACGGCTGGGACTCCTGCGTGATGCGATAGAAAGCCTCCGCAGCGCTGTGAATGTCGCGCAGCGAAGCGGAAGAACGGAAGACCTTGTTGCCGCTTTTGTCTCCCTTGCTGAGGCGTACCTTTTCTTGGGAGACATCAAGGAAGCTGAAAGCTACCTGCGGCAGACAACCATTTTGGCGCAGGAGTACAACCTTCGGTTCTATGAGGCCAGAGCTCTACAGCTTACAGGCCGCATAGCCGCGATGCGCCGGAATTGGGACAAAGCCCTTCCCACTCTCCAAAAAGCTCGAGAGCTGTACAGCAAAGCGGGAAGCCGCCTCAACGAACTTGAAACCAAATTGGACCTGGCGGCCGCCGCTTACGAGCGGGAGCAGTATGACGAGGCCGTGAAGTTGGCCACGCAGGCCCAAGTGCAGGCGGAAGAGCTCAGAGCACCGGCACTCGCTGCACGTTGTATGCTCGTGCGCGGCAACGCCTACCGGCACCTTTCCTCAGGTGATCCGGGCAAGTGGAGGGAGTGTTTGAACCGCGCGCTTGAGATCGCCCGGTCGGTCGCCGATATCCACCTGCATTTCGACATACTGTATTCGCTCGGAAAGGCTTATCACGACGAGCAGGCGTTTGAGGCCGCCGACAATCAATACCGCAAGGCCCAGGAAATCCTGGAGCGTATCGCCGCAACGCTGAAGGAGCAGGACGCTACGCGTTTTTGGAATGACAAACGCCGTTGGGTTTTCCGCGAAGATTACAGGCGTCTTATCCGGGAAAGCGGTGGAAGGGTACCCTCTCTTGTAGAACGCGTGGACGCGTCTCCGGGCGCAGCAGAAGTTCCTCCCGCAGCCTACGAGGACCTCCTGGCAAAGGTAGAAAGGGTCAACTCCTTCACCACGCACGAAAACTTCCACGGCCAGGTCTTGGGGCTTGCAATGGACCTTGCGCGCGCCGAGCGCGGCTGCCTCATACAGGTTGAGGAAGATACGTGGCGTTACGCTGCGTTCCGCGGTGTAAGACCTGAAGCTTTCGCCGGATCGCTAAGCTATGTGGAGACTCTGTTCCGGCAGGTAATCCGGCAGGGAAAAACCCTTGAGACAAGCGGTCGGGACGAAGAAGAGAAGTACGGGCACAGGGCCGGGCTGGCCGGACTGCGCGACCGCAAGGCGATTTTGGTTCCGATTCGCTCCGGAGAGCAGACCTTCGGTGTGCTTTACCTCGACCGTTCAAACGACGGGGGAGGCTTCAGGCCGGGGGCGCGCAGACTGCTCGAACAATTTGCGCGGCACACAGCCGTTGCATGGAACAACCGCAAGACTTTTCTGCAAGCAGCAACTTACAGCGGTACCCCGTTCCTTGTGGAGTCCTACTTCGCGCATTTAGTTAAAGAGGCTGTGGATCAGCAGCGCCGCGGAGGTAACACCGTAGCTTTGCTGGGCATTGCGGTAGGACCTGCCCTGCGACGTCTTGACGGGGAGCTGGTCCGGGAGCTCAAAGAAGCTATCGGCCGCGACAGGCGCGTCGGGGTGATCGGGGATCGCGTTATGGTGGTTCTGCTGCGTGAGGGCGGGAGCACAAAGGAGCTCAAAGCCGTTGCTCAAACGATTCTCACGCGTGTGCGGAGACTTGTCGACGTTGAAGACCACGAGCTTTTGGTTCCGGAAAACTTGGATGAGCAAGTGGCGTGGTGGCTTAACCACCTGCGCGACCGGCTTAACCCGGCAGGCGATCTTGTAAACGATATGCAGCGCCTGGTGCACAGCAGACTTGCGTTGCGTGAGGCCAAGAAGCTCCTTGAAAAGCACGTGATAATGCGCG
>CAZGYL010000055.1:0-14308 GCA_964529985.1 uncultured Planctomycetia bacterium
AAAATCTCTCCGCCATCCGCTCCCGTATTTATTGGACGAGGCACTTATGGGCCCTATGCCCTGTCGCAGCGAGTTATGGGAAGGGAGAAGTGATTTCTGCATGCGGCAATAGCAGCCGCCCCCCCTGAAAATGAGCTTGCTTTCCTGATTCCTGCGCGCTTAAATGACAAAAGAGAAAATCAGTATCCCTGCGATACGAGCGGGAGAGGGTGGCCATGGAGCAGGATCAGGAACGGATTTTCATGGGGGTCCTCCTGAAGAAGGGGTGGCTGAGCAGAGAAGCCCTGCGCAATGCGGTTCTTGCGGTCCGTGAGGGCAGGAAGCATGATCCTGAACTGACGCTTGAGCGTTATCTGGGGCTTAAAGGGCTTCTGTCCTGGGAGAAGATTCAGCAAGCCGAAGCGCTGGCTGCAAAGTACGCCTGCCGCAGTGGGAAAAAACAATCCGGCGCAGCATTGCGAAAGGGGCCGCACGCTTCGGCTTCGCACTCTTCGGGGAAGTACGCCAAAGCCTCGCACCCCGGAGCCTCCCGCAGGAGGAGGGCAAGGCGGGCTGAACGCAACTTGCCGCTCCTCATTTTGGGAGGGGTTGGAAGCGCTTTTGCGGTGTTGCTTCTGGTTCTACTTGTTTGCCTCCCCGGAAGGAGGGTCGAAAGCAGGCGCCCGACGGCCCCGCAGGTCGAGAGGACTGACAGCCTGGTCAGCACGTTCAGGGACGAAAGTAAGAGCACGCCGGCAAGGATTGCAGCAGCCCGTGCTTTTATGGAAACGTACCCCGGGCGCCCCGAGGCTCAAGAAGCGCGGGCTGTGCTGGCACGACTTGACTCTCTCTCTGAGGTTGCCTGGAAGCGGGCTCAGGGGAATATAGCCGTTTTTCTTGACGGAATGAAGTACGCTTCCGCGGTTGAGTTTTGCAAGCGCTTTGCCGAGAAGTGGGCCGGCAGCAAAGGAGCGCAGAGCGCTTTGGAAAGAGCTTCGCGAATAGAACGGATATGGCGTAAGGCTGCCCAAAGCGCCAAGGCCGAGTGCGTTCTCCTTGCCTCGCAGGGAAAAATCCGGCAAGCGGCGGCGCTTCTTGAAGAAACACTTGCGTGGTGCCCGCCCGATATGCGGGACGGCCTTGAGGCTGAGTTTGAGCGCTTGAAGCGGGCGGGAACGACCAAGAAACCGGTTGAGGTCGCTCTTGCGACAACGAACCAAGAAGAGAAGAAACCGGCGGCGGCGACTTCTTCCAACAAAAAGGCGCAGAGCGAAGAGGTTGTAATCGAACTTGATCCGCTCGAAGAGGGGCCGCAGGAGGAAGAAGAGACCCCGCAGGAGACCTCGGACCTCCCACCGCCTCCTCCTCCTGAGAATGAGGGGCCCAGCGGTAAGACCGCCAGCGAGGAAGTAAAGCACGTAGAGCCTGAAGATCTCAGCGCGGCGGAGCTCTTCCGTCGCGCCCGCGATTGCGCGAAGAAGGAGCGCTACGAAGAAGCGCTCTCTTATCTCCACCGCGTTCTTAACCTTTATCCCAATAATCGACAGGCGCAGAGAGAATGGGCGCGTGTGGCGCTTAAAGTGGCTAAGGCGCGGATTAAAGCGGCGCGGGAAGCTATAGCCGAGGGCAACCGGCTTAAGGCGCGTGCCCTCCTGGCCTCTTCATACGACCTTGTGCCCACAGCCGAGGCTGTTTCGCTTTTCAAGAAACTCGGCCTTTACAGGCACAGGGCCAGGTGGATGAGCAAGGAGGAAATAGCCGAGTTCGAGAAGTTTGACAGCGAACGCGGCAAGCGCCGGAGGCGGGAGCTTAAGCTCGACGATTCGTACAGAATCGTAAGGACGGACTACTTCCGGGTTTTGACGAACTTGCCGGCGGAAAAACAATGGGACAAGTGGCTTCAGCCTCACTTGCTGCACATGGAGGCGCTTTACCGCACATACAGGAGGATTTTTGTCGGCCTCCTGGATGAGAAGGAGGCCTTCGAAGGTTTGGATGTCGTTTTCTTCAAGAGCCCGAACGATTACGAAACTTACAGGCGCAAGCAGGGGTTCTTCAACACCTTCCGTACGGCGGGATTCTACACGGGCGGGCTCCGATCAAGCTTTTTCTACAGGGATCCCAACGCCCCTATGGATAAACAGGTGCTTCTACACGAGCTGACCCACCAGCTCAATAATCAAGTCTTGCATGCGGCTCAGATGGGTTGGGCGGAGGAAGGATTGGCTCAGTATTTCGAGATAGGGCGGTTGCGAAAGGACGGCTTTCTTGAGGTGGGCAAGATACACCCGGAGAAGTTTCCCGAGTTGCGCATTGCCATATTATCCAAGACGGACTATATCCCTGCAGAAAAGATCTTTCACGCCCCCGGAGTGGACGATCCTTCATTGAGGCAGTACAAAGTAAGCAACATATACGCCCACATGTGGGGTTGGGTCTATTACTTCCTGCACAGCAATGAACGGAACAGGCGAATGTTTTTCGAGGGCCTGAGGCGGGAAAGCAGGTGCCTGACCGGAAAAGCACCTTTCAAGCCGCCGCCTGTGGTGTACGCGAAGCTTTTCATGGACTACGGAATCACCTTCGTGCAACTGGATCAAAACTTGAAAGATTTCTACCGCAAGATGACTTTCTCCGGGAAAAAGACCAGCTGATAGCGGCTTAAAGCTTCCCTTCGCAATAAAGCCGATAGCGTTCGGCGACTTTTCCTCCGCGTACATCTCCCTTATGGACCAAAACCCCCACACGCTGAGTGAGGGTTTGTCCCTTCTTAAGCGAGAAAGGCTTCCCGCTCATGGAATCAGGCCGCCTTGGGCCAAAGCAACCGTAGTCGCGCGTAAGCCACCGGTGGGGATAAGGATTGGCGGGATGGCTGAAAATCGCTATGCCTTCGGCTGAGCCTTCTATCATTTTGCTGTAGTCCACCCAGCGTGCGACCTTTCCGTTTGTACCTTTTTGATTGATCCGGCCCTCGGAATTCACGATACGGCCGCCGTTATCAACGTTGTAAGTCTTGTTGACTCTAATGTAAGGCCAGGCGTAATGGACGGCATCGCTTAGGAAGTCGACATCGCCGTAGGAAGCCTGCAGCTTGAAAACGATGTCCATGAAGTATTCTCCCTCACCCAATGCCTTGACCCTTACCTCCCTGAATTCATCCAGCACCGGCGTATCCCAATCCATTTCCCAGAGAATGTGCGTGCAAATGCGGCGTTCGTCACCTTTCGCCTCAAGCGCCGTAAAACGTACATGCCGGATCCGGTCGGGATAACCGGGACGTTTCTGCCCCTTCTTACGGCTGTAGAGCGCGTTGTAGAAACTCACCCTGCGGTGCCCCTTGAGACGGACCGTATCGGCGAACCAAAAAGACCGGTGGTGGGGATAAGGCTGCGGGTGTTGGACCGTCATGCTGCGGCCTGAAGGGCTCCGCACGGGCCAGTAGTGGACGAGGTCTTCGGTGGCGGCATAGCGGTAAACGAAGGCCTCTTTTCCTCCAACGAGAACATGAAGAGCCCCGTGCTGCGTATCATTGCGAAAGGCGGGGCTCTGGGCGCCTGCAGTCAGCGTGAGACCGAATAGAACGGAAACCAAGCTGCCGGCGATCGTAAGGATACGCCTCTTTGCCATTTCATCCTCCTTGTACTCCAAGACCGAAAAACCTATGGTAGTCGATCCGGAGGGCTGTGTGCAACAACGTGCTGCACAGCCGATCCGCTTTCCCGCAGCCCCGCGCGGCGCTAAGATGGGGGCGTAACAAATCTTTTATGAAAAAGGAGGCGTCCGTGAAACAAAACAAAAGAACGTTCCTGATTGCACTCGCAGGTGTTCTTATCTTTTCCTGCTCAATCATGCTTGGGGCTGTGGAGGGCGACTGGCGCCCGCTTATCCGAGGCGACGGCCTTGAGGGCTGGCGGCGGATCAACGGCTTTGCTCGTTTTGAGAGGCAAGGGGATGTGATCGTTGGAACCACGGCGGCCGGAAGCCCGAATTCGTTCCTTTGCACCGAAGAGGAGTTCTGTGATTTTGAACTGCTTTTTGAGGTAAAGCTTGATCCACGGCTGAATTCAGGGGTTCAGATCCGCAGCAAAAGTACGCCGGCCTATCGCAAGGGACGTGTTCACGGCTATCAAGTTGAAATCGCTGCGAACGGCAATGCGGGCTTCATTTATGATGAAGCGCGAAGGGGCTGGCTGTCCAAAGACAGAAGCAACCCGCGGGCGCGTAGTGCGTTCCGGCGTGACGATTGGAACCGCTTTCGCGTCCTTTGCGTGGGCGATATCATCCGTACTTGGGTTAACGGGGTGCCGGTGGCCTTTGTGGTGGACGATATGACGCACTGCGGTTTTATCGGGCTTCAGGTGCACGCCTTCAAAGGAAGTCCGCCGGCGCAGGTCAGGTGGCGGAATTTGAGGATCCGTACTGTGAAGGACAAAATATCGCCGGTTATCGAATCTGTTGAAAAGGCCTGCCTGAAGCGGACGGTCTACATGATCGGCCGCACCAAAGCGAAGCGGCTTGCTGCGCTTGTGCATCAAGCTTCGCCCAAGCTGGTTGTGGAGTGCGGAACCGCCCTCGGCTACTCGGGATTGTGGATCGCGCGGGAGCTTGCTGCGCAAGGATTCGGCCGTCTTGTAACCATTGAGATAAATCCGGAGCGCGCGCGGGAAGCCGAGCAGGCGTTCCGCAGGGCCGGTCTTGAACGTTTTGTAACCGTGAAGATCGGAAACGCCGAAGAAGTAATGCGGACGATCAAAGGGCCTGTGGATTTCTTGTTCCTTGATTGCGGATTCGGAAATTACTTTCCCTGCCTGAAGGCCGTTGAGAAGGAGCTTGCCCCTGGTGCGGTGATCGTCGCTGATAATGTCGGTATAGGCGCTTCGGGTATGAGCGACTACTTGGATTACGTCCGCAAGAGATATAAGAGCCGTACCGAGTGGTTCAATACCAAGCTGCCGTGGTCTGACCGTGATGCAATGGAGATCACGGTTTTGCCGAAGTGATTTGAAGTCAAACTCAACGGCGCTTGAGTATTTCCCGGGCGGCGTTGTAGCCGCATGCTCCCACAACTCCGCCTCCGGGGTGGGTTGCGGCGCCGCAAAGATATAAACCGCGGATCGGGGTCCGGTAGTCTGCATACCCCGGAACGGGGCGGAAGCAATAGAGTTGATCTACATGCATTGCGCCCTGGAATATGTTGCCGCCCGTAAGGGAATACTCCCGTTCAAGATCCAAAGGGCTGATGACCTGCCTGTGAATGACGGCATCCGGAATATTCGGCGCGTATTGAGCCAGGACCTCGAGGCAGCGGTCCGCGAATCCCTCCTTTATCTCGTCCCAGGAGCCCTCCTTCAGCCTGTAGGGTGCATATTGAACGAAGATGGACATGATATGCTTCCCGGAGGGTGCTAGCGTGGGATCAAGCACGGTTGGAATCGTGCACTCGAGAATCGGCTGTGAACTCGGCACTCCATACTTCGCTTCGTCAAACGCTTCTTCGATATACCGGCAACTCGGCGCTATGTGAATGGTCCCGCGGTGCTGCGGGCCCGGTTCCCTTCCGGGAAGCGCCTTAAAGTCCGGCAACTCCTTTAAGGCCAGGTTGATCTTTGCCGAAGCGCTGCTGTAGTCGATACGCCGCAGCGCTGTTACGAAATCCCCGGGCAGAGCGCTCGGGTCGATCAGTTTTTCAAAGGTTACATGCGGGTCGGCATTGGAGACGACCCGGGAGGCGTTGATCTCGGTGCCGTCTGCAAGCGCGACCCCGCACACGCGATCGCCTTTTAGCCGTATCGCTGCGACCTCAGCGTTGCAGCGGACCTCTGCACCGTGAGCGCGGGCGCAGGCGGCAAGGCCCTGTGTGATCGATCCCATGCCTCCCTGTATATAGCACCAAACCCCACGGCGTCCTTCGGTTTGCCCCATTACGTGGTGCAGCAGGACGTAAGCCGTACCGGGCATTGCAGGTGAAGCGAAGGCGCCGATGATCGCATCCGTTGCGAGAGTGGCCTTCAGGACATCCGATTCAAACCACCAATCAAGAAGTCGTTTCGCGGGCGCAGTCAGAAACGACCATGCAAGCGGCCACTCCTTACCAAGGGATTTAACGCGCCAGGCAAGTTTAGCGAGCCGCCACAAGTGAGCGGGGTGGCCTGAGAAAGGATCGGGAGGAGTTTGTACGAGCTCGGGCTCTATTATGCGGACCAGCGCGTCAAGGAGGTTTTCGTAATCATCCAGAGCTTCGGCGTCTTTCTTGGAGAACTTAGAGATCTGCCGCCTATTGAAAGCCGGGTCCGGCCCGAGCATGAGATAACCGCCGTCAGGAAGCGGAGTGAATGAAGAAGGATTGCGGGGCAAAGTGGTGAAGCCGTAATGCGTCAGGTTCAGATCCCTGATGACCTCCGGACGGAAAAGGCTGTTGACATAAGCGACCGTTGAGACCCGATAGCCCGGCCAAAGCTCCTCCGTGACGCAGCAGCCGCCCACAACATGCCGCTTCTCAAGCACACACACCTTCATGCCCGCTCTGGCAAGGTAGCAGGCTGTTACAAGACCGTTGTGCCCCGCACCGATTATGACTGCGTCGTAGGTCTTGGCCATTGTCTTCCACACCTTCCTTTCACAGTTTTATGAAGTATACCACAGTCGGGCGCAGGCGAGGAACAGCGCGCGTCTCGGCCGGTAGGGGGGCGATTTCAGGCTGCGAAGGCTCAGGAGGAATTCTTAGCCCGAAAGCGCTTAGTGAAGAGTGTCCCTGCTGTTTCCTTTCTACGGCCTGTGAAGTACCATTGAGAAGAAGACAATCCCAGTGTGTTTTCCGGCGGAGCGGCCGCGTAAGCGGGTCCCGCATGCTTCGGCATATCTATGCGTACTATATCTCTTTCGCTTCTGTGCGTAGCTTGCGTTTGTGGATTTCTGCACTCCACGACGGTTGTCCCTCCTCAGGATCTCGGTGAGCTTGCCTCAACAAGTGATGCGGTGATCGTGGGCCGCGCTTTGAGTGCCCGCTCTGTTGCGCGGGGGAAATTTGTCTTTACGCTTACGGAATTCGGAGTGGAGGAATCGCTGAGCGGCCCCTTTAAGCCGGGTGAATTGGTTGTGGTCACGACGCCCGGCGGTTCTTCAGGCGATGTCACGTGGAAAGTGGGCGGCTCACCGCGCTTTGAGCTCGGCTCCTCTTACTTCCTTTGCTTGAAGCAGACGAAGAAAGGTGAGTGGGTACCTGCACTACTTGCATGGGGAGTGCTGAAGGAAGAGATCTCAAACTCCGGAGAGCCCCTTCTTGTGCCTTGCAGGGAGCAAGCTCATGTTGAAGGGCTCCTAAGACCGGACGGAATTCCTTTTGAGCCGCCGGGCCTTTACCTGCGGGACAGACTGCTGGGACACCTGCGCGAGGTTCTTGCCGGGAAGGCGCTTTGGAACGCCGAGCAGGTGCAGTGGCAGGGAGGTGCACTCGAGCCTCCCGAGAAAGCTTTACCTGCGGGTTGCGCTTTTTTCTCAAGCAACGGGCGTCCCTTCCGCTGGAAGATTTTTGACTCGGGCGGCAGAGCGACGATTTACGCGGATTCTGCAGGCGACAGGTCTCTTCCGGGGGGCGGATTTCGTGAGGCGGTACAGGCGCTTGAGGTTTGGTCGGCCATTCCCGGCACCGGACTTAACTTGGCTTTCGGGGGAACCAAGCAGAGCGGCATTGCCTGCGGAGCGGGACAGCATTCCGTCTACGGCATGATCGTATTCAATGATCCGTGCGGGGATCTTGCGGATTTGGAAAACTGCAGCGGAGTACTTGCCATCGGAGGCGTGCGCACCAGCGGTACCCATACGTTTGACGGGGCTCTTTGGGCTACTTGTGTGGATTGGATGGTGGTTGTAAACAATGGTGCCGGTTGCATTGGCAGAAACAACTACCGGCTCATGTTGGCCCATGAGTTGGGGCACGGCCTCGGCTTCGATCATGTTGATGATCCTAATGCACTTATGTACGCCGGGTGCTGTCATCCTGTGAACGCCACGGATCGTACTTGCGCGCGTTACGCTTATCCGAACCCGAATCCGGCTAATGAAAGGCCGCAGGTGGAAGCAGGTCCTGATCGAGAGTACACCCTTGGAGGGCGCAGCGCGCAGCTGGCCTGCAGTGTAACCGACGACGGGAGGCCTTTCGGCTCGCTTTCGGTCCGCTGGCGCTATATTTCAGGCCCTGGTGCACCTGAGATTGAAAACCCCGATGCCGTGCGCACAGCGGTTCATTTCCCGCGATCCGGCAAGTACCTTTTTATGGTGACTGCAAATGACGGCGCCCTTATTGAAAGCGACACGGTTGAGCTTTCAGTATCTATCGATGCTACCGAAAGCCGAACGGCGGTTTTCCGGCAGGGCTCAAACGGCTATTTCGGCACTGTGGATACCTTTGTACAGGAAGCCCGCCCGAATGCAAGCAACGCGCACTCCGAGCAGCTTAACGTTGACGGCGATGACCCGAACGGAACCGGGCAAAGGGTCGAAGCGCTTCTGAGGTTCGAAGGACTTTTCGGCTTGGGCCCGAACGGGATTCCCCCCGGCAGGCGCATCATAAGCGCCACGCTTGAGCTTACAGGCACAAACGCAGGAGCGGGGGCGGGCGTTTACCGCATGATCGTGCCCTGGAGCGACACCAATACGTGGAGCGACTTCGGCGCACAAGGCATAGTGCCCGGCACGGATACGGAGTTGCTGCCGGATGCTCGAGCTTTCTCTCTGCTTGGGACCGAAGCGATCGATGTGACCGAAAGCCTCCAAGCTTGGTCCGATGATCCGTGCTCGAATTACGGCTGGGCTTTTCTTCCCGAAGGCGGAGACGGCTGGGACTTCAGCTCCGCCGAGGGCCCGAACCCTCCGCGGTTGACTGTCACGTATTCACTTTTTCCGAGGATAATCGCGGTGCGGCCCGGCGATTGGTGGCGCTACTTCAAAGGAACCGAGGATCCCCCTTCAAACTGGAAGGAACCTGAGGCCGATCTTGACGGCCGCTGGTACTTGGGGCGCACAGGGATCGGATTCGGCGATGGCGACGACCGAACCGTGCTTGAAGATATGCCCGGCAATTACATTACGGTTTACCTGCGGAAGAGTTTCGAAGCGGTTGCGGTTGATCTCGTTATGCGGGTTGTCCTACAGGTGGACTACGACGACGGATTTGTAGCTTATCTTAACGGTGTCGAGGCTGGCAGGTCCCCCTCCATGGGCACAGAAGGCGCTCCGGTCGACCGCTTTACCCGCGCCGAAAGTCACGAGGCCGGAACCGCTGAAGAATTTCTTTTGAATCCCGCGCTGCTGCGTGAAGGAACCAACGTCCTGGCGGTTGAAGTTCATAACTCGGATATCAGAAGCCGCGACCTTTCCTTCATTCCCCGGCTTGTACTTGAATACGGACTTATAAGCTCGGGCGACACTTGGCGGTACTTCAAACCTTTGGAGGGTGTACCTGAGGGCTGGAATGGGCTTGATTTCGATGACAGCTCGTGGGAAACAGGACCCACGGGAATCGGCTACGGCGATGGTGACGATCAAACGGTTCTACAGGACATGCAGGGGAAATACCTGAGCGTGTACGTGCGCAAAGAGTTTTTCGTTTCAGAGCCCGACGCGCTTGAAGGGCTGCTCTTCACGGTGCTTTATGATGACGGCGTTCTCTTGTATCTGAACGGAGTTGAAGTGGGAAGAGCCAATTTGCCGCAGGGGCCGATCGGTCCCGAAACCCCGGCGCAAAGCAGCGTTGAAAGCCGGAAGGCGAGTTTCCAAGTCGACCCCACCTTGGTCAGACGGGGCTTGAACATTATCGCTGCAAGCATTCACAACGCATCACTGGAGAGCGCGGATCTGAGTTTCGATATTTCGGTGGTCCCTTTGCTTCCTGAAAGCGCGCCGCCTCCATGTACCCCTTCTTTTCCCTTCCGCCGCGGCGATGTGGACGACGACGGAAGAATTGATCTTGCAGATGCGGTGAATCTCCTGGGATTCCTTTTCTCAGGAGGCAAAGCTCCCTCTTGTCCTGATTCCGCCGACGTGAATGATGACGGCGCGATCGATATAAGCGACGCGGTGGGTCTGCTTCGCTATCTTTTCAGGAACGCACTTCTTCCTGCGCCCGGCGCGCAATGCGGCTTGGATCAAACATCAGATGAGCTCGGCGCGTGCAATTCTGCAGCCTGCGCTGAAGTCCCGGTCAGGTAAGGGGGGGGAGTTCCCAGCCTTTTCGGCGCTCTCTGTCAAGGAGCTTGTTCGCTTCCTCGCAATTTGTAAAGCGCTCGTTCTCAGGATCCCAGCGGAGTTTTTCGCCGACCTTTCCCACTTCTCTTACAATGTTTACAAGGTAGCAGAGAGTGGTCGCCCGCTGGCCGATCTCGATGTCCGCATTGCACCGCTTGCGGGAGGCGATTCCAAGGAGCCAGTTGCGTACATGGTACTCCGTGCCTCTTCCTTCTCCGGGCAGGGTCGGCTTTAGATCTTTGGTGAGCTCCTTGGGTTCGCTCGATACCAGGTTTCGGTTGATCTCGATCCTGCCTTTCTCCCCGATGAATATCGCGCCAAGCCCGGGGCCGTGATCGCCGTCAAGGTGAAGCTTTACTTCCGTTCCGTTTGCAAAACGCATGCGCACTTTTGCACGCGGACCGACAACGGATTCGGCCATATGGTGGTAGGGCCTTCCCGTATCGTCAGGGCGGGCGGGTTTTGTGAACTTCCCTGCAGGCATTACGCGCACAGGCTCCTCGAGCCACACCTCAACAGGGCCGGTATCGTCCGTTCCGAGCGCCCGGTTGATTTGATCATACGAATGCGTGCCCCAACCGGTCACTCCAAAGCACAGCCCGCCTCCGTCGTAGGCCCACCATTTCGCCCACCCGTAGTGGATCTGGGGGTGATACGGTCTCATGGCCGCTTGGTTCGTCCACACATCCCACCAATTTGCACTTGTGTCTTTGGGCATCGGGGCGGGCGGCATAGGCTTCCACTTGACAGGGCCGACGTAATTGGGTGCCAGGACAGTGTGTACTTTGCCGATGACTCCGTTTTTCACCATATCGCTGGCGCGGTTGTTGAGCTCAATGGACCTTTGCTGCGTGCCTACTTGAGTTATGCGCCTGTACTTGCGGGCGGCTTTGACCATGTACCGTCCCTCGGCGATCGTCAGGCACATGGGTTTTTCAATGTAAACATCGCAGCCCATTTGAAAGGCCGTAATGACGATCCAGGCCCGTGCGTGGGTCGTGGTCTCAACCATGACCCCCTCGGGCTTTTCCTTCTCGATCATGACCCGGAAGTCTTCGTAGCCCTTCCAACCCCGGCCCTTGCCGTAGGAGGCGATGAACCTTTTGACCCTCGGCCGGAAACAATCGCACACATCGACTATTCTGAGGTTTTGGATCCTGCGCGTTTCTCTGAACATACCTCCGGCGCGGCCGCCGAGGCCAATGATCGCAACCTTGACCTGATCATTGGCACCGAGTACACGCGGAGAAGCCACCTGAGGAAATGCAACTGCAGCTGCTGCAGCCTTAAGAACGGTTCTGCGGTTCAAGGTCGATCTTTTCATGGACAAGCTCCTTTCGCGTTCGAAACCGAAGTCAAAGCAGACTCCCATTATCGCTCCGGACCCTGTGGGCCGTCAAGGAGCATGGAGGGGCCTCTGCAGTGGCAAACTGCAGGCTTTCGGTGTACTTTGAAAAAACAGGCAAACGGACCATGCGGACGCATTTTAGGGAGGCAGCAAAGATGCGGCTCAGCTGTGCATGTATTTTGTTGCTTGCAACCTGCACTCTTGCCGGAAGGCCTCAAAGGCCGGTTGTTTTTTACGTGTCACCTACAGGAGACGACAGCGCTCAGGGCACTGAGGATAAGCCTTTCGCCACGCTGAAGCGGGCGCAGCAAGCGGTTCGGGAGCTTGTAGCCCGGGGGCTGGACCGCCCTGTACGTGTTGTAATCCGCGAGGGAGTTTACAGACTTGAGGAACCGCTTACTTTCGGGCCTGAGGACTCGGGCACGAAGTCTTTCTCCATTACGTATGAGGCTGCGCCCGGCGCAACTGTGGTCTTAAGCGGCGGGCGGAGGATCTCGGGGTGGAAGAAACCGGACGGCCGCATGTGGACCGCATACTGTCCTGAACTTCAAGCCGGGTCATGGCGGTTCCGGGAGCTTTATGTTGAAGGCGTTCGGGTCCAACGGGCCAGGGCGCCCGAAGGCAACGCCCGCTTTCAGCTTAAGGCGGTGGAAAAGGGGCCGAACGACACGATAACAGCCGTGGTTGTGCCACGTGAATTTGCACGCGCTTGTTACGGTGAGTCGGGCTGTGAGATCGTAATCAATGGAAACTGGGCGATAAACCGCAAGCTGATAGATTCAGCCGATCCTGAAACGGGGCGGTTGGTGCTGAAGAAACCTCACGTTCCCGCGATCCGCTGGAATCGCCCCGGCGCCGGCAGGTGGAGCTTCATTGAAAACGTAAAGGCATTCCTTAAGAAACCCGGGCAATGGTATGCGGACTTGCGGACCGGAACCATTTACCTGCTTGATCCCGGTGTGGATATGGCTCGTGCGACTGTGGTGGCTCCCGCACTCAAGAGCCTCGTGGTGATCAAAGGTACGCCCGAGCGGCCGGTACGCAACCTGCACTTCATCGGGCTTTCTTTCATGCACACTACATGGCCTCTTCCGCCTTTCGGATACCACGGGATTCAAGCATGCCATTACGCTGGTGCGGCCTCGAAACTTCCGGGCCGCAGGTGGCCGGTCATAGAGGCTGCAGTGTTTGTAAGCGATGCAGTGAACGTGAGCTTCAGAAGCGGCCGGTTCGCTCACTTGGGAGGGTGTGGAGTTTATCTCGCCGACGGGTGTCGGAGCTGTGAGATCGTAGGGAACAGGTTCTACGACATCGGAGCGAACGGCATTATGGTGGGCGGGCCGAACGATGTAAAACGCGCCCCGTGCGGGAACCGCATCGAGAACAACTACATTCATAATATAGGAGTTGAATTCTTCGGTGCCGTCGCTGTATGGGTGGGCTACGCCGCGGAGACCACCGTGGCTCACAACCTTATTCATGATACGCCCTATACAGGAATAAGCGTCGGCTGGCAATGGAACCCGGAGCCTACGGTGTGCCGCGGAAATATCATTGAATATAACCATGTCTACAACACAATGAAGGAGCTTGCCGATGGAGGCTGCATCTATACCCTGGGTTTTCAACCCGGAACGATTATACGCGGGAATTTGCTCCACGACGCAGGTCGGAGTCCCTATGCACACGGTGCTCCGAACAACGGTTTCTTCATAGACGAGGGTAGTAAGGGCTTCGTTTTCGAGAAAAACGTCGTGTATCATACGTCCGCCGGATATTTCAGGTTCAATCAGTGCAAACCCGAATGGCACACCTGGCGCGACAACGTTTGGGGACTGCCTTCGGATCTCCCTAAGAAGGGACGGGGGGCTTTTTTCGGTAACGGGCGTTCAAGCTTTGAAGTGCCGCACCGCAACGAACTTGATCCTCCGCAGTTTACACTTGAGGCATGGGTTTATATGGGCGTGCTGCCCTTCGGAGAAGACAACAGGTGGTGGATAGCCGGAAAAAACTCAAACGAATGGACCGAAGGCCACTATGCTCTTATCGTCCGAGGCCGAGGGGTCGGTGCTTACCTGAACATAGGAGGGGGCAAGGAAAACGCTGTCTTCGCCACGGTTCCCGGTTGGGTCGAGCTCAACTCGTGGCAACATGTGGCGGTGACCTACGACGGAAACACTCTGATTGTGTATCTGAACGGAAGGCCGGGGAAGGCCGTGCGGATCGCGAGGAAACGCCGTTCAGGAAACGGCACTTTTACAATAGGCGGTCGCCCCGACGGCTACGAGCGGGCCTACTTCCGCGGGCTGATCGACGATGTCAGGCTCTACAACCGTGCTTTGAGCCGGCGTGAGATCGCCGCACGGGCTTCGGCTCGGACACCTGAAGCCGCAGAGAAGCTGCCCCACCTCCCCGGGCTTGTAGCCTGGTGGAATTTTGCACAGAATCCGCCTGTTGCGCTTTCCTCTGAACAGCAACGGATCGTCCGGGAGATAAAGGCGCGCGCCGGACTTGAACCTGCATATCGCGAGAGACTTTTAAGTGAGAAAAAGCCATAGAGAAGGCTGTCGGTTTTCTGAGAGGTGATTCAATGAGAAGGCCCGGCTTGATCGCAACAGTTTTGTTTCTTGCGCTTTGTCCGCTGTTGGGTTCCCCCGCAGCGAAACAGTGGGCTCTCGGTATCGACGCACTTGCGCGGCTTGATCGCTTGCCTGCGTACAAGGATTCAATAGAAGTGGG
>CAZGYL010000056.1:0-14282 GCA_964529985.1 uncultured Planctomycetia bacterium
GAGTTCTACGGAAAGGTGAGCTTTGAAGACCGGGTGCTTTTTGGAGTTCCTTTGATAAATCCTTTTGTGTACTGGGGGATTGATCCTGATCTTGCAAAAGGCGGAAGCTGGATTCAAGTGGGAGGAAGTCATGACTTCGCGCTTTCAGATCTTCCGGGTATCGGGGATCTTCCGGTCGTAAGAAGTCTGACCCTAACCCCTTCGATTTCCTTGGCCGTTGATTTGCGCTATCTGCACAACTTCGCTGTCGCGGCTTCGGGAAGGCCGAGCAAACGTGTCGCAAATGTAATCTACGGTATTGCAGCCGACTTGGATCTTTCCGAGGTACTCGGACTCCCAAAGAAATACGGCGGTGTTTCCACCGGTGCGTTCCTGAATTTCAGCCAGGCCGTCAGGCGGGACATTCTCAGGGATGAACTTTACGGCGGCGTAACCGTTTCCTACAGCTGGTAGAAAGCCTCCTAACGCTTTTGCCCGCTCGATCTTAGAACTTTCCCGTCGCAGCTTGTGCGCCCACCCCTTACCATCGCGCTTGATCAGGCCGAAAGCACTCCCTTCAAGTGCGCAGGACCCGGGAATCGAGGGGCGCTTTTATGCGATACGGCGTTCTTTACGGAGGGGAAGTCAGCAATGTCGCTGACTGCGACACCCGAATACGTGCGCCCGCAGTACGCCCGGCCGGCGGATTCGAACACCGCAGGACGCGCGGTCCGCTTCCTCGGAGGCGGCTTCGAATCCTCATGCTCAACTTTGAATATCCCCCTTTGGGAGGAGGCACAGCCACGGCGGCATATCACCTACTGAGGCGTTTGGGAGGCTGGGGGACCTTTCTCATCGACTTTGTTACTTCACGTTCTCCGGAAGGGCCTGCTTTTGAACGGCTCGGGCCGCGTGTGAGGATCTTCCGGTTGGAAGTGGGCAAGAGGGACGTTCATTACTGGCGGAGTGGTGAGATCCTGAGGTGGATCCACCGTGCCTCCCGCCTCAGTGAAGCCTTAAGCACACACCACCGTTACGATGTGTGTCACTGCTGGATGGGGTGGCCGGCCGGCTGGATCGGATATTTTCTGCGCGGCCGGTTTCCTTTTCTCATCGGTCTGAGGGGCAGTGATGTGCCGGGGTACAACGATCGCTTGCGGTTGCTTGACGCACTTCTGCTCAGGCCGATATCTCGCAGGGTTTGGAGAGCGGCGGCCTTTGTGACTGCGAACAGTGAAGCCCTCAAACGATTAGCCCTTAAGACAGCCCCCGATCTGGATATCAAGGTCATACGAAACGGAGCGGAGGAGGTCGAACCGGCCCGCATGCCGGAGCTCCCTCCAATCAGAATCCTCTTTACGGGGCGATTGATAAAACGCAAAGGCGTTGTGTATGTGCTTGAGGCTTTGCGCCTGCTTTCCCGGCGGGCCGGCGGACGCTTCAGGCTGGTCGTTGCAGGCGAAGGGCCCGAGCGCCGCCGCCTTCAATCTTTGGCGGAAAAATGGGGACTCGGCTCGATCGTACGGTTTCATGGTAACGTGAGGCGGGAGAACCTCGGTTCCCTTTACCGCAGCTCGCATGTCTTTGTTATGCCGTCGATCGAAGAATCCCTTGCAAACGCGGTTCTTGAAGCTGCGGCCTATGGGCTTGCAATAGTAACGACTGATACAGGCGCTGCAGAGGCGATTGACGGCAACGGTTTTGTGGTTCCCCGGAAGACCCCGAAGGCACTTGCCTCCGCGCTGGAGTGGTACGCTCGTTGCCCGGAGTTGCTGGAGCGCCACAGGCTGAGATCTGTTTTGTGCAGCCGAGTGCACAGCTGGAATGCTGCGGCATATGCATACGGCGATTTGTACTTAAGGGCGGTCGGCGCGGACCGCAGCCTGCATGTGGGGAGCTTGTGAGGTTGAGCTATGGTACGCCGGCCGAGCGTTCCGGACTTCTTGAGTTTGAGAGCGACTCTTTGTCGCTCTGCGAATTTCGTAGAAGATCTGGCATGGAGGCGCTTTAAGGATCTTCTGGATCATGCTTACCGTTTTTCGCCTTTCTACAGGTGGAAACTCAAGCAGTCGGGAATCGGGCCTGAAGACATCAAAGATCGTTCAGACTTGAAGTACCTCCCGGTTACCGAGCGCAGCGACCTGGTCGATTTCAGGCGGTTTATTGCTGAACCCTTCCGCAATCAACGACTTCATTACTTTAGGACCTCCGGCTCTACGGGGAAACCCGTCTGGAGCGCATTTGATACCCGCGGCTTGCTTCTCGGAAAGCTGCTACTGAAGCTGCGCTCGCGCCTTTTCTGCGGTATGAGCTCCCTGGACAGAATCGCTGTCATCGAAGCACGGGCCGGCGGAGGCCGGAGGTTGTGGAAGACCGGCCGTCTGAGGAGGTTCTCTGTTTTTGCTCCGCTCGAAGAAACGGCGAAACAACTTGAGAGGTTCAATCCTTCGGTACTTTACGGATTCCCGAGCTTCCTCAGGGAGCTTGCAGGAAAGTGCCGCATCAAGGCTCGCTTGATCTTTACTTCGGCCGAACTTTTGGATCACGGTACCCGAGAGGTTCTCAGGGAAGCTTTCGATGCTTCGATTTATGATGTTTACGGCTGTACGGAAGTTAAAGAAATAGCGTGGGAATGCCCGGCTCACGAGGGATATCACATTAACGCGGATTGGGTACTTGTTGAGTTCGTAAGACAGAAAGAGCTTCCGGATCCGTCGATCGTAGTGACTCCTCTTTATAACTATGCCATGCCGCTTTTGCGTTACCGAATCGGTGACGCGGGGCTGCCGCTTGAAGGATCATGTTCCTGCGGCTGCCGGTTTCCCCGCATGCGTCCCACCTGCGGGCGCCTTGCGGATTATCTGACGCTTCCTGACGGCACCCGCCTCTCTCCTTACCGCCTCACCTGTGCTTTGGAGGAAGTGGGAGGCCTATACCAGTATCAAGTTCTCCAACACCGCCGCGGCCGGCTCACGGTTAAGATCGTAACTTCAGGAAACGGCGATTCGGTCGCACATGCTGTGGTCCGGGCTTTGAAACCTTTCTTGGGGGAAACGAAAATTGAGGTTGAAAGGGTAAGGAGTCTGCCGCGCGATCCCTCCGGCAAGTTCCGGGTCGTGCGATCAGAAGCCGAAGAGCGCGGGACAATACCTCAGCAGAAAGAAGGCTGAAGGGACGGGAAACTATGCAGCGAATAAGAGTTTTCGATGCGATCCGATCGATCGAGCCCGGCGCATGGAATGATCTGCTTGGGCCCTATGACTCGGCTGATTACGGATGGCTTTGTACCGTTGAGGAGTCCTTTCGCACCCCTCTCAGGCCGCATTACGTGGCATTGGAAGAAGACGGCCGTTTGCTGGGAGCTGCATGTTGCGCGGTTATGGAGCATGCCGAGGAGGTTTTGGGGGTGAACCAGGCATTGCTGGGAAGAGCCGCGGGGCTTTGCAGCACCTTGGGCGTTTCCTTTCTTCCGGCTCTGGTATGCAGCCCGTTTAAGGTGAGCGGCCCGCATGTGGGTGTCGGCAGAGGTTTGAAGGGCGCGGAGCGCAGGGAAGTACTTTCCGCGATCGTCAATGCGGTTGAGCGTGAGGCGGAAGCACTTAAGCTTCCCGTTATATTTCAAAACGTCGATAAAGTACTTGAGGCGCATCTTGCTGGAATACTTGCTGAACGCGGATACGCAGAGACAATCGGCCCGCCTGCCTGCTCAATGCGTGTGTGCTGGAATTCTTTCGACGGTTACTTGTCGTATCTGCGTGGGCGTTCAGGCCCGAAAGGACCTCAGAACGTAAAACGCGAGTTGAGGCGTTCTGCGGACGCGGGGGTACGAGTCGAGGTTATCACGCAATGGGAGCTGTATGAAAAGGAAATTTATCGCCTCCTTGACGATCATTAGTTGAGGCATAACGGGCTGCCTTATTACTTCAGGGAGAATTTCGTTGAAAGTCTGAAGCGGAATTCGAGGGACCATGCGGTTTTGTACGCCGCGTTTCGGGAGCGGGAGCTCCTCGGTGTCGGCGTGTGCATCCGCGGCAGAGAGGCTCTCTGCATGCATGCAATAGGGATCAGGCCGGAAGAAGTAAGGCGTAACTGCACGTATTTTACACTCGGCTTTTACCGCGTGGCCGAGGATGCCCCCCGCATGGGTGTCAAGCTCCTTTACTACGGCTCAGCCGCCTACAAGGCTAAAGTGTGGCGCGGTTGTGAAGTTACTCCCACTGCGGTTTATTACAAGACCCGCTCGGCATTGAAGAAGCTGGCCGTGCGTCCCTATTTCGCCGTCCACAGGCTGTGGTGGCGCAGTCGAAAAATCCCTCCTTTTGTGAAAGTGAAACTGCGTCGGCCGACAAACGGGCGCGTTGCACCTGCGGGAGTTGAACCGGCTTCTCACTGACGGCGGGTGTTTTCCATGTAGTAGAAACAGCCGTCCTCGGCACCGATGAGAAGATCAGGCACTCCGTCTTTATTCCAGTCAACCGTGGTCGGGCTTGTGCTGTGGCCCGCAAGTTTCCGCCGGGCGAGCGGGCCTTCGCAACGGAAAAGTGTGTTGCCGTTTCTTGAGCCTACATTGCGGAGCAGAAGCACGTTGATTCCGTCAACGAGAATATCGCGTTTGCCATCGCCGTCCCAATCTACGATACAGAACTTGCGCCTGCCGGAACGGCCCGCTCTGCCGGCATTAAGGCGCAAAGGATCCATGGGGTTCCCGCTCACTTTTCCGTCGCGGCCCACGGTACCTCCCAAGAAGCAACGCTTCCCGGGCAGCAGAGTGAGTTTTCCTTTGCGGCGCACCTTCTTGAACCACGCAAGGTAGCCTTCGTGATCCAACATCACCAGGTCGGTGAGTCCGTCCGAATCCCAATCGATCACAAAAGGGGTTGTGCGCCACTGCGTAACAAGCTCTCCGCTACCGGGATCCCACCAATTCCATGCGGGCTTCGGAGGTTTTCCACTCCAAGCCACCCGGACCGGGCGGGCCTCTGAAAGCCGCGGGCGGCGGCGTGTGCCTGTGTTTCTGTACCACAGCACCTTTCCCCAGATCGAGTTCACAACGAGATCAGGCAGGCCGTCGCCGTCCCAATCCCCAACGCTGAGCGTCGTATATCCCCATTTCGCTTCCGCCGGCCCCTGAATGGAACCGTTCGGGCCCGCCATGATTCGGATCACCCGCCCTCCGGCTTTAAGCAGCCGTGGCGCAGCCCAGCGAGGGGGACAGCCCCCGAGGTTTTCAATAAAGCCGATCTCCCCGGCGCTGTTCCCGCAGATGAGGTCCTGGTCTCCGTCACCGTCCCAGTCGAATCCTGCAGGGGTTGCAAGAACCCCGAACTTAAGTTCACCGGCCTGCTGCTTGAAAAAACGCGGCTTCTTGAAAACCGGCAGCCCTTTCCGGATCCTGCCTGTGTGTTCGAGAAGGGCGACGCGGCCGTCCTCTTGCCCGACTACCAGGTCCACGTCACCGTCCCCATCCCAATCGATCGCTACCGGTACGATCATGCATAAGTGCATAGTAAGGGGCTTTCCGCCCGAGAGAAGCTTACGGGGCGGCGCATATTTCGGTTCTCTGCGTGATCCTATGTTCTCGAAATACGTAAAAGTATCACGGAACTCGCCGCAAAGGAGATCCAGATCCCCGTCGCCGTCGAAGTCCGCAAAGTTCGGACTCGGCCTGCCGAAGACGTCGATTACCTTGCCGCCCGCCTGGAGGAGCTCAGGCTTGCTGTAAACAGATTTTTGTGAGGTTCCTATGTTGCGCAGCAGGTAAATGAATCCATGGAGGGGGCCCCGCGTCCACTCGCCTTTGCGGTTGAAAGCATCGTCCCAGCCGTAGTCGCTCCAAGATCCAACACCCACCGCAATGTCCAAGTCGCCGTCACCTTCGTAATCGACGTAGCACCATTGATTCGCCCTCACACCTCTGGGGCTCGTGTGCACGTTCGATCGTGGATAGATCGTTCGGCTGGTGTTGAAATCCCCCTTGAGGGCTCGGACGAGCTCTTTGCCGGGCAGCAGTATGCGGGGTTTTCCGTTCGGATAGCATATCGTTATGTTTCGAAAACCCCGGGCGATCCGCACGGGCCTGCGGAAAACCGGCATTGGATCCATCTTGCCGGGAGTGCCTGGGTTCTCGAAAAAATAGGTCCCGTTGTAAGGTGCGTCAGGGCAGGAGACAAGGAGATCCAAATCTCCGTCGCCGTCGTAATCCACAGGAAGCGGCCACGCCCAAAGCCCTACGCCGAGATCCACTACAAGATCGGGGTTGTTGTAAAGCAGGCGCTCCAGAGCTGCGTGCCCTGGAAGGGTGAGAGCGAAACAGAACGCCGACGGAAGCAGCAGGCTTTTCATGTGCTTTACCTCGCTGGGAAGGGTTGTATTACCTTTTTGAGTTCTCGGTTTCTCTGCGCATACGGTAGGGAAAAGCCCGGCTGCAATCAAGGCGGCCCGGCGGTGCGGCCCGGCGGTGCGGGCCTGCATGCGGTTGCTCGCTTCAGGGGCTCCTTCTACGATGGGCGATCGAACTTGCCGGCTGAATAGATTTCCACTTCGGTGCGTCACATAACAAGGACGGCTTTCGGGAACGGAGTGAAAAGATTCGGCGCGGCGTTTGTCTGTCAGCGGAAAGTGAGGGCACGGCTATGCGCACGACGGCTTTTGTAGCAGCACTTGGGCTTTCAGCTCTTTGTTGGGGCCAATACGTGGGAAACCCGGCGGGCAAAGCCTGTCCGCTCAGTCTGAAGGCACACAAGGGACGCCCGACTTTCGGCTTCTTTGGCATTGAAGGTGGACGTATTGATACGGATATCGAGGGCTCCTACGACGTGATCACTGGGACGAGCCCCGGTTTTCTGAAGGAAACTTCAAACTTCGAAGAGTCTTACTTCGCCCTTTACGGCGGCGGGCATTTCAGAGGGTTCGAGCTTGAGGCCAAGATCGGAGGGTCGTTTCAGGAGATAAGAGAAGGGGCGCTGAGCGCCGATCCGTTTGAAGACGGCGGCGGAATCCTTATAGGTGCAGGCGCCCGCTGGGGTTTTGCGCCTGTTGAGGGGTTCAGGGCCGGAGTCGGAGGGCAGTTTTCCTTTGTGTACGCAGAGGGTGACGCTTTGGTCTCGGACGGTTTGGCGCTTTACCGGGAAGATATAGAGCTTGAGCTTTGGCGGGGGGAGCTTTTCACAGGAGTAAGTTTGGATCTGCCGGTCGGTCCCGAGCTCGTTCTTTCGCCATATGCAGGTGTGGGAGTGCAATTCTTGGACGGGGAACTCACAATCGACGAACCCGGGCCGTGGTGGTACCTCGAGGACGAAGTCGCGGATTTGGACGAGGATCGAACCGAGTTCTTTTTCGGGGGCGTTGACCTTCATGCAGGGCGAAACTTCAGGGTCGGTGTAGAGGGTCGCGGCAACGCTTCGGGCTGGGTTGTTACGGTCTCAGTAGGGTGGCGGTTCTAGATTAGTGCCTCGTCCAATGACTACCGTCCGGTTTCGGCTTTTCGCCGAAAGTGGACTCGGGGCGCCATCCACTCCCGTATTCATTGGACGAGGCACTTGTGGGCCCCTCTGGCTTGCGGGGGCCGATTTTTAGGAACCGGAAAGTGGTCTCTCGGTGAGGGACTCGGGGCGCATTCTGCCTAAATAATGCAACACAGACGCGCAAAAAAGAGGAAGGACCCGCCGGGGTGTTCAGCGGGCTCCTTCCTGCACGTTGGGTTGGCGACCGCTGCGGCTTCCGCAGCGTGGGCTTGCTGGTCAGTACACCCCTTTTGGCTCCGTTGTCTATCCTGAGTTTCCGGTTGTCTCTCCTCCAGTCTCTGCTCCGCTTTGTTGCTGGCCGACCAGGCCAAACGCCCTCATCTTATAAAAGGGGCGAAAAACCGCCCGACATAGCGTAAAATTTTCAAGCTGAATGAAATTTAATCCGAGACTCCTCTCCCCCCGTTTGTGCTACAAAACCGTTCCCACAACATTTGTCACCCTTTTTGCCTTGGAACCCAATATGTAGGTACCCCTCAAGTTGAAGCCCCCCGCGCGCAGCTTCGGGGGCTTCACGGCGTCAGCAGGCCGGAGTAACACCGTCCTCGCAGGAGGCGCACGCACGGCGTGCGCTGGGGGAGTTTCCGGCAGGTAACGGCTGTTTCTACCGCCGTAGGTGTAGTTCGGCCTCCAGTCTCCCTGCTTCGTCACCTGTCTCGCGGTAAAGAAGCCAAAGCTCGCGCCATGCGGCCTTGGAGCCTTTTGATTTGATAAGGAGCGCTCTCAGCTTTTCCGCTTCCTTGAGGGCCTGGGCCCGCTCACCGGCGAGTCGCAACGCGCGCACAAGCGAGGTGAGATAGCGCTCGCTGGGTCGGGCGGAAGTTTCAACGGCTTTTCGATACAGCCGGGAAGCAGCCAGGTACTGCTTGCGGAGCTCAGCCGCCCAACCCAAGTTGTAATAGATTTCATGACGAGCGCTCCGGGGGGCGGCTTTCAGAGCTCTGTTGAAGCTTGCTTCAGCTTCCCCGATTCTGCCTGCCATTCCGGCCTTTAGTGCGGAAAGAAAATGATACCGCCAGTCTTCCCTGTACCGTTCGGCTTTCTTCCAAAGCCTCGAGGCGCGTTCCTCAGCCCTTTGGGCAACGGCGATCCGCAGCGCTGCAAAGACAAGATCAGCAGGCGCACGCTTGAGTTTTTCCAGAGCAAGCTCCAGAGCTTCGAGCTTCTGCGGGGAGTCGGGAAGGCGGAGAGCGGTTTGGGCAAGTTCAGAGGCGGCCGTTTGACAAGCAGGTGCTCCCCGGGGGATTGAACCGACCAGTTCAAGTAGAAGGGGCAGGCGCTCGGAAGCTTGAGCGAAATAGCCTAAGTAGCGGATCCGTCCCACTGCGGTGCGGATTAGAAAAGGATCTCCTGTCCGTCCCAACTCAGCGAGGAGCTCTCTGAGCTTCTCCTTATTGCCGGCGCCTGAATAGACAGCAAGCCGAAGCAGTAGGGAGCTCTGAGCGCGTAGTTGCCTGATCCGGCGGGAATCTTCACCGGGAAGAAGGTAGTCGGGTACGCGGCCCGGGTTGACCGCCTGCAGCATTGTCAGTACTTCCAGGCCCGAAGTAAAAAGCCCGAAGGGGCTTGAGAATTCCAGAACCGGCAGCCAATCGGTGTGCCTTCCGGCTCGGCTGAGGCCGGGCAACCGTTGGATTTCCTCTTCCCAAAGCCGCAGGTAGCGTACAAGGTGCGCAGGCTCCTCAATGCCGAGGCTTGCAAGTTCTCCCCGGAGAGGTTCTGAACTCAACGCCCTCTTTACGCGCTCCGGCGAAATACCAAGGGGCCGCAAGCTCCCTACAACCAATACGTCGGCTCCCGTTGAAAACAAAGCAGCATGGGGGAAGACCTCAAGGAAGGTTGCAAGGGCGGTGAGAAAATCCCCGCGCTGCAATCCTGCAGCCTGAAACCACTGGCAGATCACCCCGCCCGGCCGAAGACGGCTTTTCAGGATCTTGTAGTAGCGCAGTGTGAAGAGGTTACCCAGGCCGGCGATCCAAAAGTTCGAAGGTTGCGAAGTTATCACATCGTAGCGCCGCGCAGTGTAGGTCAAATGCGTCCGTGCGTCTCCAAGAATGACCTTAACCCTTGGATCTTCAAGCGCACGGTGGTTTGCCTCCGCAAAGAAGGTCTGTGCGGCTTGAACAACCAGGGGGGAGATTTCTGCGACCTCGATGCGCTTTGCCTCCGGATAGAGCGTCACCGCGCCCAATGTGATTCCTCCGCCCAAGCCTAAGACGAAAACGTTTTCCGGGCTGCGGTGCAGGAGCATAGGGAGGTGTGCGAGCATAAGCTGAGTGGGCATATCAAGAGACCCGCCGCCCACGGAGGCATCGGTTTTCCCTGCGATCGTAAGGCTCAATCGCCCGGTAAGTCGGTCTTTGATTACGGCGACAGTGGCACCTCTCCCCTCAGCGGACCAGAGAACCTCCGTGCGCTTCAAGAGAAAATCAATAAGATCTCCGGCCTTTCCGAATGCGGCGCCCAGTTGAGTATGAAGGTAGGGAGCGAAATTCATGATCGCAGGATGCCACGAAGGCCGATCACGATCTTTTTCCCCTAAAGCGCCGTAGGGTCTTGTCAAGTAAGCAGCGCCGGTAAGTGCGCAGAGTAAACTCACGGTCAAGGCGAGCCGAAGCGCTCTTTTAGGCGGGCGCAATAGGATAACGCAACCTGTCAAAACCAGTAGAGCCGAAGCTGATGCAATGGTCCGCCACAGTGCGCCCAAATAGGGGATCAGAAGGAAACCGCAAGCAAGGGTACCTGCAACCGATCCGACTGTATTGAAGGCGTAAGTAACGCCTGTGGCTTTTCCGATCAGGCGTTTTTTCCGGGC
The DNA here is from genome assembly GCA_964529985.1 of uncultured Planctomycetia bacterium. Taxonomy (GTDB): domain Bacteria; phylum Planctomycetota; class UBA8108; order UBA8890; family UBA8898; genus CAZGYL01. The sequence goes on from CAZGYL010000056.1 coordinate 10,318, forward strand.
GACTATGCGTACTGCAGGAGCAAGTGCAGCGCCCATAAAAAAGGTCGCCGGAAACAACAGCCAAAAGGTGCTCCAGAAAGCGGCGCTGAAAAACGCGCCGAAAGAAAGCACCTTGGCTTTATGAGCAGCAGCTACAGCGAGCCTTGGGGGCAGCAGACCTAAGCGGGGTACCGTACTTGCGGCCAGAACCCCTGCAGCAATCAGGGTCCCGCCCAGCAGAAGTTCCGCGGAACGAACCCGGTCGGTCAGAGTTGAAACAGCCACACTGCCTGCAGCCAATCCAAGGATAAAAACAGCGAGGATCAAAGTGAACGCATAGGTTGTGGTTCCAACCGAAAGCACAAGCGCGCGCGTCCAAGCGATCTGGAGGGTCATGTCGGCGAATCCGGCCAGAAGGACCGCCGAAAGGGCAAGAAGCGCAGCACCACGAACCGAGTCGGCCGAAGCGACAGGCTTCGAAACTGCGCTTTCCGGCTGCGGGGGAACCTGACTCTGAATCCTCTCACCCTTCCAGTTCAAGAGCACTGCGGCTCCAATGACGATATCGATCGCCGCACCTAAAAAAGTCGTCCCAAGCAGCCCCAAGCCGGGAATAAGAAAAAAACCTGAGACCAGACTGCCCAAGACGGCACCACAGGTGTTGATACCGTAAAGTAAACCGAGGCTGGAGCCGACCCGCTCCACGGTTCTTCCTACTTGCCGTGTCAGAAGCGGCAATGTGGCACCCATGGCGCAGGTCGGCGGAAGGAGGATGATCGCGGCTGCAACCAACGCCGCCAATGTGAAAGCGAAAGCTTCGGGTCTGCCGTCGTGAAACCTGTAGACCAGAGCGAGGACCGGACGGACCGCTTCAAGGAGTACCGGCACGGCGGCGGCGTAAAGCCCCAGGGCCACAAGCAGCCTGCCGTACCACACGGCCGGCTGTGCCGTTCGGTCGGCAAGACGGCCTCCAAGGTGCGCTCCCAACCCGAGGCCGGCCATAAACAGGGCCACAACCGCGGTGAGCGCCACCGACGAGCCGCCTATCGTATAGGAGAAAAGTTTGACCCATACGATCTCATAAAGCAGCCCTGTAGCGCCCGAGGCAAAGAAGAAGAGGAAAAGAAGCCGATCCTTCACCGGTTCCTCGCGCGCGGCTCCAGCTATTCGGTCGAGAACCTGAAGACTGTGGTTTCATGGTAAGTTTCGCCGGGCCGCAGAACTACGGAAGGAAAATCAGGTTTGTTGGGGGAATCGGGAAAGTGCTGCGTTTCAAGACAGAAGCCGTAACGGTGCTTGTAAATTTTCCCCCCTTTACCGACGTTGCTTCCGTCCAGGAAATTTCCCGTATAGAACTGCATGCCCGGTTGAGTCGTAAGTACTTCAAGAACTCTTCCGGTTGAAGGCTCGACCACGCGTGCCGCAAGCCTCAGCTCGCCGGGCTTTCCGTTCAGGACGAAGTTATGGTCGTAACCTTTGCCCAGCTTTATCTGCTCATAGTCCGAGTTGATGCGCTCTCCTATAGGGTGAGGCTCTGTGAAGTCGAGCGGCGTGCCCTTTACGCTGCGGATCTCTCCCGTTGGAATGAGCCCTGCATCGACGGGTGTAAAACGGTCGGCGTTTATCGTTACGATATGACCGAGGATGTCCCCCTCACCTTGGCCCTTAAGATTGAAGTAAGCGTGGTTGGTGAGGTTTATGACCGTGGGTTTGTCGGTGGTCGCTTTGTAGTCGATCCAAAGTTCGTTTTTACTGTTGAGTTTGTAGGTTACCGTCACCGAGAGGTTTCCGGGATAGCCTTCCTCCATGTCGGGCGAAAGGTAATGCAGCTTCACCCCCACCCAGTCATCTCCCCGGATCTCTTCGGCATCCCAAATCACCTTGTCGAAACCCTTGAGGCCGCCGTGAAGGTGATTTCCGCCGTTGTTTTTGGCCAGACTGTAGGTCTTGCCGTCCAAGGTGAACTTCGCCCCTCCGATCCTGTTGGCGTACCGCCCCACTATGGAACCGAAGTACGGATGCCTCCCCAGGTACCCTTCCAGCGTATCGAAGCCGAGAGTGACATCAGCAAGCTTCCCGGTGCGGTCCGGCACTTCTATAGATTGTATTATGGCGCCGTATGTGATTATGCGGACGCGCATTCCTTTTCCGTTGGTCAAAGTGTAACGGGAGACGGGTTTTCCATCGGCGGTCGTTCCAAATGGCTCAACTGCGATATTCATGGCCGTTCCTCCTGCGCGGGGCTTTTCGGACGAAGCGGGGGCCTTGCATGAGACCGAAAGGACGGAGACGGCAAGGCCGCCGCAGAGAAGACCCAAGTATTTCCACATGGTGCACCTCCCTGAAAGTTTCGCGGTGTCGCCTCGGTTCCTGAGTTGATCTATGACACCACAGAGGAGGCACCTGCGGCAAGCCCGGATTACTCCGTCACGTGCAGGCGCTTCTTGCTGCGGATGAATTCAAGAAGGGCGCCGGGAAGGACCGGCATGATAATGCCGCAAGCGGCGTACGCCAGGAACCAAAGACCGCCGCTGTCAAGCACGGGGAACGCCGCGAGCTTCTTTGCAGGTAGATCGAAGAGCTTGACTTGAATGAAATTTACGGCCTTGAAACTCAGCAAGTGAAGCGCCAGGACCGCATATGTGTGGCGGCCGAGAAGCGCAAGCGGGCCTTGCAGGATGCGCGGGCAGTGAAAAGCCGCAAAAAGGCAAAGGTGAATACCGGCGAGAGCTGCGGGAAGTCTGAGGAAAGGCCCTGCTCCCGAGCGCCAAAAATGATCGGGGTACAGAACCGCAGCAACCAAAAAGGCAAGGGCGCCTGAGGTCGAAAGTACGCTGAATTTGAGAATGACCGGCCTCCGCCGGGAGACGAACCCCAAGGCGACGAAAAGGAGTGCAATAAGGATTCTGTCCGCATTACGCGGGGGATTGTATCCGGCACCTTGAATGCTTAAGCCCGAAAGCGCAAGAAGCAGGATGGAGGCCCAGGCGAAAGCCTCACCCTTCCCTCTTGCGAATCGAAGCGTGTTTGCGCGCTCGGGCAGATAAGTCCAGAAGAAACGCACGAGGCAGAAAAGCATGAGCGAGTAAAAAAGCGCGGGAATAAACCACAGCGGCCCGAGGAGTTGCTCTGTGGTTGCGAAGCTTAGAAGCCGCAGAAAGCGCCCGGCGAATTCGGAAGCTGTGTAAGGCGTAACCGAGTGCCCGCGAAACGGCTCCGACGGATCGTAAAGGTGCAGTCTGCAGAAGACATTGTGTAGAAGCAAGAAGACAACGCCGTAAAGCTGGAAAGGCAGGTAGAGAGTCGCAGCGCGCCTGAGCAGGTACTTATGAGGAGCTCGGGTGTACTTATCTTTGTAGAAATAGCCTGCTACGAAATAAAAGAGCGGAACCGCAAAATACCGGCCGGCTTGGTAGAAAGGAAAGACGTAAGTGTGGCCGAAAACAACCCAGCATATACCTATGGCCTTAAGTATGTCGAAAACAGGATCGCGGCCGGGGCTCTCTGCGCTGCTTTCAGCATGCGGCTTTGTTTTCCAGGCATGTGGTGCACAAGAATTCAGCACCGGCATGGCAAGGAGTAAGCGCTCTCACAGAAGAGGAATCGAGCCATGCCGCCTGCAATGTTGAGAGCCGGAAGTCTTCGAAGCGCTTTATCGGAAAAGCGGATCAAAAGCGCTGCCCGCGGCAGGGATAGAAGGTGCAGTTGAGGTCGTCATCTGTGGGGTCGGGTCCGCAATCCGGAAAGGGCTCGGGCAGGGAAGCGGAGATCGAGAAAAGGAAACTCAGAAGCGCAATGGGATCGCCGACGTCGAGGGTTCCGTCATCGTTGGCATCCGCTGCATCGAAACAGCGCGGCAGGTTCGAAGTGCAGGGGTCCTCTTCTCCTGAAAAAAGATAACTCAAGATACAGACCGGATCCGCGATATTTACATTTCCGTCTGCGTTGACATCCCCTCGTACGAACCTCTCAGGGGGTATGAGATC
>CAZGYL010000057.1:0-14166 GCA_964529985.1 uncultured Planctomycetia bacterium
GCGATACGAGGGTTGCAGCCAGAGTCAACGTACAGCCCGGGGACAGGTTGGCCAGAATCGCAAAGCGTTACGGAACCACCATTGAAGCGATCATGCGGCTCAATCACCTCAAGAGCGAGATTATCCGCCCCGGCATGACGTTGAAGGTGCTCAACCAGCCCATCGCCATTTTCGTCCAAAAGAGCCGGTACCGGCTTTGGGTCACTTATGGGGGAAAGTTTCTGTTTGAAGCGCCCTGCGGTATAGGTATCGAGAACCGAACACCCTCGGGCACCTTCATAATAGCCGACCGGATCAAGAACCCCGAGTGGTACCGTCCCGACGGAAGGGTGATACCGCCCGGGGATCCGGAAAACGAGCTGGGCAGCAGGTGGCTGGGCTTCAAGGACACACCGGAGTACAGCGGGCTGGGCATCCACGAAGCGAGGAATCCGAGCGACGTGGGCAAAGAATCTTCCAAGGGCTGCCTGCGCCTGCGAAAAGAGGACATCGAGCTCCTTTTCGATATCACGCCTCTGGGGACCAAAGTTACGATCCTGGAATAGGAGTGGGGCGCAAGTCTGAAGCCGCGTTGAGAAACCGTGCCTCGGGTGACCCTGGGAGAAGTTTCAGGGCGCTTCGATCCGATTTTCAGGGTAGTCTTTCGTCATGTGGGATGCGTATGAGCGGACTGAAGGCTCAAAGCTGGACGTCCGCACGTACCTTCTGTAGAATACCTTTTTTGCCGGCTGAGCCCCGTTAAAGCCCAGCCGGCTTTCCGGGGTGTAGCTCAGCTTGGTTTAGAGCGCAGCGTTCGGGACGCTGAGGTCGGTGGTTCGAATCCACTCACCCCGACCAGCATACTGGAGGCCCCGCCGAGGCGGGGCCCGGTTTCCCTTTGATTCGGGTGGAATCGTCGGCAGGTACCCCGTCCGAGTGGTAGGCAAGCTTATGGCGAACACGAAACATCTGGATCGCAAGGAACGGAAGAAGGTGAAAAGACGCATGCGCCGCGAGCTCAAGAAGAAGCTTGCGGCCCTCACCCTCAAGGAGCGCAAGGAGCTTAAGAAATTTGAGGGGACCGTAAAGCAGTTCCTTCTCATGAAGGAAGAGGAGAAGAAAAAGAAGGCGGCCGAATCTGCTTCAGTGGAGGCCGAAGCCGCCTCTGAAAGTTGACGGGCAAGCGGCGTACCGCGTTACGGAGTCTTTTTGAGGGAGCTTTTCCGTTTGCCCGGCCCTCGGGGCTCCCCGCCCGCCTGCATGAGAGCCCGCTTGAGCTCATCGATGAAAGCGCGGCGGCATTCCCTGCTGCAGAAGTAGTACCACCTCCCCCTCCATCTGAACTTCCCGCCCGCCGGATTCGCCGGCTCCACAATGTTGCTGCAGGTTCGATTCGCACAGGTGACCCGCAGCGGTTTCGTTTCCTCCGTCCAATCCTTCGGGATGTCGAAGAACGAAGAAGGTACCTCTTCACTCCGTACGGAAACAACCTCGATCGTAAGCTCGTAATAACCCTTCAGCTTACCTGTAACAACGCAAATCTTCGCTTTAAGCGGGAAGCCTTTTACGTCCTTGAGGGCCCCAAGGACTTGATCTGAGAAAACCCCCAGCCTTCTGTAAAAACGGTAGTAGCTTCTGCCCTGTGCGATCTCATCCGTTATCAGAGCGTCCAGAATGACCCGCTCGTTTTCGGTCACTATAAGTCTGCGGCATTTGTAAGTCTTGCCTTCCAATGTCACGCTCCGGCCGCCCGATTCCTCCAGCTTTACTTCTCTTTTCAGCCCCTCCCGGACGTGGTAAGTGGCCCTCACCCGATCCCTTTCTTCAGCAGGCAGGGAAGCTGTGGCTGCAAGGAGCTGCAGCTCATAGGTATCGCGGTCGGCCTGCAGATTCTGCAGCTCTTTCCATGTTCTGTACGACTTTTTCCGGGGAAAGAGCTCGTAGATGACCGGCGGATCCTGCTCTGCGTTCAGCAGGTACCGCGGAACAGGCGCACCTCCCCCTTGAGGGATTTCGTCAAGACGCAGGCGCTGCTCTCCGATCCACAAAACCTGCCTGATCCTCTCGCCTGCTTTAAGTCCGGGCAACCCGCCTGTAAGTTGCTCGACCCTCAGCACCTGCTCGGCCTGCGAGGCGGGCTGAAGCAAAAGCAAAGCCGCAAGGGCGGCCGGAAATCCGTAAAAAGAACCCATGTTGCGTTTCCTCCGGACAGGGTCTTTCTCTTCACCTCCCAAAGCCTCCCCCTACCTGAAATCAGGAGGGGGTTTTTCATTTGGATCCACCTTCATGGCTGTAAAAGTACCCCCGGTTTTGCTTGCCAATTCCTTGAGGAATTTATTGGCCTGCTGGAGTTGAGGATTCGGAAAACCGTCCATGGTGAAGGGATGGAATCCGAAAGTGTGGATCTTTATCTTGCGGAATCGGTTCATTTTCAAAACCTTATTCAGGATCTCTTTCATGTCGTCAACGGTTTTCCCGTCTTTGCTGGGCACTCCGTCGGAGAGGAAGTAAATCGTATTCACCTTAGAATCGCTTGCAAATGCCGCTTTCAGGGCGCCCAGGGTATCGGTATAGGCTCTGGGCCTGAGATTGCGCACCCACTTGATGGCTTTCTTTTTCACCGAGGAGGTGACCGTCCGGCTCCGCTTGCTGAAAGGAAAGACCTTCGAGTTGAAGGCAATGATGTTTATCTTGGTAGGCGGTTTCAACTGCCCGAGCACCTTGCAGAGCTGGCGCTTGGCCATTTCAATGCGCGTCCAGTATTTCGCCAGGCGCGCGTTCTCCGGTGTCATGCGCTCCTTGGGCTGTTCGACAACTTCGGTGACATCGACACCGCGTACTTTCGTGAGCCCCGGAATGTCATCCTTTTGAACAAGTAACATCGAAGCGGACGTGTCGATGACGAAAACCGCGTTCTTGCTTGAGACCGGGACTCCGAAAAACGTAGGATCTTCTTTTCCGCCTAAGACCCGTTTCCTGGCGGTGCGCTTCGCTTCCCTTATCTTCTTGGGATCGAACGTCGCGGAATTGACTTCCCACCATTTGCGCCAATCGTCGACCGAAGGCAGATCTTCCCCGGTAAGCTCTATCAAAGTGTCCTTGATGTTGTAGTAAACAGCGTCTTTCGCCCGCCTTTTGGTCCAGGCCTCAACCAAGTCGATAAGTACCGGGACGGCCTCTTTCGGCCTTCGCTTGCGTACGGCCTCAAGCGCCGTTTCGACGACGCTGTTCTCCTTGTCCTTGAGACCGGCGAGGATAAGATCCACACCGGTCGTCCCCTGCATGCGCGCGGCGGCCTCCACCACCAAAATCCGCGGCGGTACCTGCCGGCTCTTGAGCATCTTGGAGTAAAACTCCATGGCCGCAGGATCGGTAAGCCGGGCGAGTCCTTTAAGCAGGATCTCGTAGGCTTCCGGCTCGATATCGAGCCGGCTGCTCAAGGCGACTTTGAAGATCGCCTCGGCTCCTTTCTTACCTCCTGCCTGAACGAGCTCATCCACCACCTTCTCCACCGCCTCGAGATCATCGCCGTAAACCGCCTTGGCAAGACTCGAAGCGGAAGCAGACGCCCGTACCGCGCCGCTGCAGCAGAAAAGAACGCCTATAAACGCGCAGACAAGTAAGTTCCAAAGCGATCGGCTCATGGTTCACCTCTCTGTGTAAGACCTCTTCCCTGTATTATCAGCCTTGCGAGGCTCTTGAGCAACGAGTCCGGCTCAAAGCAGAATTCCGGCAATAGCGGCCGTAAGCATGGAAGAAAGCGCCCCTCCCACCATGGCGCGAAGCCCGAACCTTGCGATCTCACCGCGCCTTTGGGGCGCTATTCCCCCCAGCCCGCCGATCTGAATGCCGATTGAGCCGAAGTTTGAAAAACCGCAAAGCGCAAAGCTCGCTATTGCAAGCGCCCTGGGGCTGAGCTCCATCTGCGCGAGCATCTTGTACGCAATGAACTCGTTAAGCCCGATCTTGGTACCCAGGAGCTGCCCCACCTTCAGTACCTCGGAAGGCGGCACACCAAGAAAAAATGCAAAGGGTGCAAACACCCAACCGAGGATCTTCTGGAGTGTCAGTCCGCTCCAAGCAAACCCCAGAAGTACGTTTATGAGAGCGATCATGGCAAGGAACGAGATCAACATGGCGGCGACGTTAAGGGCGAGGCGCAATCCGAGGGTGGTACCCGAAGCCAAAGCCTCAATTACATTGGAGTCCCGCTTTTCTTCCAAGATTTTCACGGTGCCGGCTGTGCGCGGAGTCCCTGTCTCGGGCAGTATGATCTTCGCCACGGCCAGCGCGGCCGGGGCGGACATGAGGCTTGCTGCAAGAAGGTATTGAGCGGGAACGCCTAAAGTCATGTAAAGGGCGAGCATGCCGCCCGCGCTGGTCGCAAAACCGCCCATCATGACCGCAAGGAGTTCCGAAGGGGTAAGGTGCGCTACGTGCGGCTTTATGAGAAGCGGAGCTTCGGTCATGCCCAAAACGGTGTTGCTTGCTGCAGATAATGACTCTGCACCGCTTACCCCCATAAACCTTGTCATAACGAAAGCCATTGCCTTGACAACAAGTTGCAAGACCCCCAGGTAGTAAAGCACCGAAGTGAGGGCTGAGAAAAAGATAATGGGCGGCAGCATACGCACGAAAAGGATACCGTTGAGTTTGGCGGAGCCTATGACAGGTGCGGCCTCTTTCTTCCCCTGCTGTGTGGAGTCTGCCTGCCGCGTCGGGGCCTCAACCGGAGCTTCGCCCCTCACAAGACACCCGAAAAGGAACTCAGCTCCTTCGTCGCTCAACCTGATCAACCCCTCAGCGCCTTGCGCAAACTTATAGAACCCGTCCCGTACGAGCGGAACATGCCATACCAACACCGCGAAGAGAAACTGCAAGGCCAACCCGACCACAACCGGTTTCAAACGTATGGCCTTGCGGTTGTATGAAATGGACCATGCGATGCCGAGCAGAACGAAAATTCCCAAAGCACTGACCATGCGTTCCATCAATTCCTCCTCCCTTTAGGTGCTCTTTCGGTGCGCCTGCTGCGATTGCAGACTTTTCCTGCGGCCAATGGTGAAAAATCACAAGGCGGGGGTCAAGGCCCGAGCGGCACGCAGAGCGCCTCAGCGCAGGAAATCCAATCTCACGCGCCCCCCGAGCCCGGCACGAGCCTTAAGAACCACGCCCTGGGGGAGATCGATCCGGCAGTATCCTTGCGGAGCGCTCCCTAAAGAAGGCAGTTCCTTGAGGGGAACCCCGCCGGCTCGGATCTCACTTAGAGCGGGAAGCGGCCCGGCGAAGACATACACAGCGCCTGGACCGGCGAAACCCGGAACCTGTTTGAGACCGCGACCCGGCGGCGGAAATCGGCGCAACACCACCGTCAGACGGCCGGGCTCAGGCTCCACAGACTCGATCCCGGCCCCCGAGCTCACATGCACCCTTCCGCCCTCCCAGTTTACGATCACGGTCTTGATACCCGGATCCAGACCGCGTTCCGCCCAAGCGTTCACCATAAGCGCCTCGGGACTTATCGCTGCGGGGAATCTTTTTTTCAGTTTCAGGTTGAAGCTGTCCGGATAACAACCTTGATAGGGTCCCGGCTTGGTGTATTGCTGGAGCTCGGCGCTTCTTGTTATCGCTTGCGCAACCTTCTTCCACCGGGGGTCGGGATCAACCTGAGCCAATTGTCTCAATCCGTATGCATACACCAAGCCGCACCAGACAACCGGAACCCCGATCCAGGTATGCGTGAAGAATGTCGCACCGAAGATAGGTATCGTATTGCCCTCCATCGAAGGGATCGAAGGAGCGGACCAGGCGTACACAAAAGGCAATCCGGTCCATGCCCAATAACGTGCCTCCCGGAGGTAAAACGGATCGCGGGTTATGCGGTACATTTCAACAAACGCTCTTACCGCATAGCCCGAAGCCAAAATATCAGGGCTTGCAAGCGGACACTCCCAGCCTTGGGCTCCGCGGGGCACAGTGAAGGATGCCACTCGCTTCAGTGCCTTTTGAGCTTTTTGCACAAAAACCTCCTCTCCGGTCACCCTCGCGTAGTAAGCAAGAAGAAGAGCGCTGCGGGCGGTGTTGCCCACGGTGACCTGGCCGGGCTTTCCCAGTCGTTTCTTCCTGCGATCGTTCCCCGGAAACCACGGCTGTCCGCCCTGGTCGTCGAGCATTCGAGCGACCGCGGCGCACCCGCTGCGCCACACTTTAAGCCCGGCTTTGAGATTGCCCACGTAAAACGGGTACTCACCTCCCAAGATGTGGCAGTTGATCCGGCTTGCCAAATGCCCCGGTCCCAAACGTACCGTCGCTTCGCGGGTCAACTCGGCGACACGCCTCAGAAGCCGGCTTCCTTCGGCTCCGCCGGTTTCCACCGCATCAAAATAGAGCAAAAGCAAAAAGCCGGGAGTCGGAACCGGCGGCCACCTTTCGCCCGCGCAATGCCGCATGCCTTTTCCCGGTACGAAAACGGATTTGAGCCAAGCGGTCCTGCTAAGTCGCTTCTGCTGGAGCCAAGTGCGGGGCGCAGGTGCAGGCTCAATCGGATCCACCAGCCGGTAGAAGAGCTCCAAGGGACGGAGCACAAGCGCGCCTTTCCTTCCCCTGCAGCCTATCTGAGGCAAGGAAGGCGACCGGGTGTCGGCAAAAACAAAGACACCGCAAAGGCGTATCGGCTTATCGAATCGGAAAGGCCTTTCAGCGTATCGCGTGTTTTCCCTGACTCCCTGAGCCACAGAAGGCGCAAAAAGTTGGCAACCTGCGTAGGAACGGTCTCCACCGGGCGGCGGGACATTGAAGTACAAAAGAGGATCGGAGCAGCCCTCGTACCACTCCCGGCTGCGGTCCCAGAGCAGCGCCGCCAGATTCTTTCCCCGACATAAGACGGCCGACTGAGCCGTAAGGTAAAGCGGGTGCGGCACGCGGTGATCGTTGTACGGCGGATCCGCAACAAGCGTACTTGAAGATCCCTCACCCGCCTCAAGATACTCAACGCCGGGAAGAAGGCCGAAATCAATGCCGAAATCCTTTGAGCCGCCGAGAAACTTAAGAAACGGTCCTCCGAAATGAACCGCTTCGGCGTTACCGCGCGGCAGGAGCTCAGCCTTCCAGGCAAAGCGGTCTCCCTGCGCCCGGACTTCAAGTCTTACCCTCACCTTCGCTCCGCCGAGCAGCTCTTTCCAAGCGCTCTTAAGTACCACCCCCCCGGTGTGCTTCTCGATCTCGGAAAACAGAATCGCCTGTTCACCGCTCCCCTCGAGCTTCAATGTGGCAAGAGGAGACAAATAGGCAAAAAGTTCTCCTTCGGTCGTACGGACCTCTGCGCGCTCCACGGAGTCAGCTCCCAAGAAGCGAAGCAAGGTCGTTGATCCGGGAAGAGTCGCCTTGCAATCCCCCGGAGGTTTTATAAGAAACGTACGGGAGATCTTCCGTCTGCCTAATGAAGCTGTAACCGAAAAGCTCCCGGGATTTCCAAGCTCAATGGGCCCGGTCCTTACCACTCGGGTTTCTCCGGGTTCGACTGAGGGAGCTCCGACCGTTACACTACCGAAAGGACCTTTAACATGGATCAAAGCTCCCTCGGGCTGTATGCCGAGTCCGCGGTTTCTCAGGCGCACGGCAAAGCGCGTCTTGCCGCCTGACACCAGTACAGCGGAAGTAGCTGCAAGCCCTTCAAGGACAAGGTCGCCCCGGAAGCGCCACAGGCAAAACTCCTTCGCCTTACCCGGGCCGAAACACAACTCCTGCGGCAGCCACGAAGGATCTATGAATGCAAACTGCGCGCAGTTTCCACCGCGAGCCAACCGCGGCACGATAAGATCGCCTGTAAAAAGAAGCGCAGAAGCACCCGGCCCTTCCCCCGAACGCGCCCCCACCACAACAGGCCCTCCGGTTTTGAGATCGAATTTCCAGGCCTTACCATTCCAGGGGATTTCACCCCCGCATTCAGAAAGAAGGCACAAAAGCGGGCGCCCGAAAAGAGCCCAATCCCAGTTTGTACTGCCTCCTGATTCCACTACCAAGCGAAAGCCGACTTTCTTTCCTCCCATGTGCGATACATTCACCGCACAAAAACGCGGTTGGTTTCCTTTGTGGCGTATTCGAAACAGGCGCTCCCCGCCCGCCCAAACGGAAAACACAGCTCCGTCCGGTTTCAGATTCCCCCGGCCTTCCCACGGCACACCCCTTCTAAAGCCCACAAAACACAAGAAAAGGAGTTGCTTTCCGTTTTCTGCAACCGGGAGAGTGACCGGAGGATAACTCAGCGCCGCAGGCTCTCTGCCGGGGTGCAGAAAAACAGCCGGCATAGAGAGATCGCCCAAAAGTTCGTTCTCCCGAATCGCGTACTTGTCGGTATTGCAGGAAGCCGCTGCGGCGCCGGCACAGAAATCAAAAACTACAGCAGCCCATCCCCGATGAAAGCCGTAAGGCGGCTGGGAACTGCAAAGGACGGAACTGCAGGCGCCCGGAACACAGAAAGCTAAAAACAAGAATTTGTAAAATCGCATTCCTCGTTCCTCAAGCGAAACAAACGGGTGAAGCGGACTCAACGGGCCTTCCAGGCCTTTTCGTTTCGACCTATAATAGGAAAAGACGGTGCTTACCGAAAGGCAGGGTCCGGGCCTGAGGGAGGTCGGTATGGGCTTAAACGCACGCTCCAAGGTTGTTCTTGCAGTTTTAGTGGGTGGTTTAATATGCAGTCTTGCGCCGCTCTCGGCTGCGCCTTTTATCCGAGGCGACGCCAATCAAGACGGCCGGCATGATGTGGCCGACGCGATCACGGCGCTCGGCTACCTGTTTCAGGGCGAAAAGACCACCTGCGCCGACGCTCTTGATGTGAACGACGACGGCAAAGTGGACATCGCTGATCCTATAGCTCTTTTGGGCTATCTCTTCAGCGCCGCGCCGCCCCCTGCGCAGCCCTTTCCAACGTGCGGCGAAGATCCCACCTCGGATCCGCTCAGCTGCAGTTCCTTCGCCCGGTGCGCACCTCCGCCTGAGCTTGTTGTTACGGCGATAACGCCGAATTCCGGGCCGGCTGAAGGAGACACCCTCGTTGTGATAACAGGCAAGGGATTCTCAGGAACCGGGTTAAGCGTGCGGCTCTGCGGCCGAGCACTTGTAGGATTGCGCCGCCTGTCGGATACGCGCCTCGAAGGCCGGACTCCTCCTGGTGAACCGGGGAGACTTTGCGACCTTGTGGTGAGCAATGAGTACGGGACGGTGACACTGCGGGACGCCTTCCTCTACGAGCAACCCCCACCGCCCGAATGCCTTACCGAAGATGATCTCGCCCAAATCATAGACCAATACCTGGGGGAACCGACCTGCCTTCCTTCACCTGTATGGGAAGGAACGCTCCTGGGCCAAAACGTTATAGTTTGTCCTGAAGGCTGCTGCACCTGTGCGGACGGCACACCCGGTTGTGAAGCGGTCCTGGAAGACGTTCAGGTGGAAGTGGACATTCCAGGTGAAACCGCACACGCACAGTACACCGGAAGCGCTTCAGTGCCCATCAAAGTCGGTGGAACCACCTGCGAGACGGATATTACGGTAAGCGGATCCGTGGGTCTCCAGTACACGCTCAGTGAGACGCAATGGGAAGGTGTGCTTCGGATCGAATCGATCGACGACCTTCAGTTTTCTATTGAAAATGTGACGGTGGACTCCCGCGGAGGATTCGTCTGCTTGTTCCTTGAAGGTGCAGGCGGCGCTATGCGCGGCATATTGGAAGACGAATTGAACGCCAGGAAAGATCAGTTCATAGCCTCAATGGAAGAAGAGCTCGTCGGGAAGTACGTATGTCCGTAATCGACATGCCGAGTTTGCGTGCGGGAGTTCTCTTTTTAGCCTCAGCCCTTTCGGCGTTCCTACCCCGGCCTTCCGAAGCCGGCGCGGCGTTTCTGCGCAACATTCCTGCGGATTTCCCGCGGTTTGAAATCAAAGGACACCCTGAAGAAGGACGGCTGTTGCGTGATCTCTTCTACCGTCATTTCCTTCCGGTCGGCCCTGCGGCCACTTTGTGGGACGAGTGGCTGACTCAATCCAGCCTTTGGGTGCCGGCACGAAAGAAACCCGACCTTTGGGTGCGCTGGAAAAAGACTCTTCTTTCGCGCTTCATTGATTCGGAAGGCTACGTGGCTACGCACCAGCACGCTTCTATCGCGCACCAGGACGGCTGGCCCTTCCCATTCTGGAAACAGGCTCAGGGGACTTGGGGTTGGCATTTCTCCCTGAAAGGCGTTCCCAAAGGTTGGCACGGGACCGAAGTCCGTTCGGAAAAGCCTTGGAAGGTGCAGGGAGCCGAAAGCCGGGGTGTGCGCAACGACGTCTGGGAACTTGTGCTCAAGGAGCCTGTGGTACGCATAACCTCTCCTCCAATGAGATTGGAGGCGTTTGTCTCGCCGTTCCTTCAGTTAAGGTGGCGAAGCGGCGACTTGCAGTCTTCCAGGATCTACCTGAGGTGGAGGCGTAAAGGTGAGCCCGATTTCGGTGCGGACAGGCAAATGGCGGTGCCTCCTCCCGGTCCGCGTGCAGGGATGTTTGGTCCTGCGCCGGCTCGACTCCCTGACGTCTCGATCGCTATGGTACCGGTCTGGCGCCATCCCATGTGGCGGGGCACCGTTGTTCAACTTCAGTTGCTTGTTGTAGGAGCGCCTGCGGGATCCGTACTCGGGTTGCAAGCCGTCTTCAGCCAGTTCGACACGCGCCACAGCATAAACAACCAGGATTTCATCCTCGGCTCGGATTGGTACTTCAGGTGGACCGGAGATCTTGATTTCTTGAGGAGAATCGCAAATCGAATGCGTGTTGCGTTGCGGTACCTGCTTACCGTATGCCGCGTCTCGGAAGAAAAAGTCGTTGTTGTACCTTTTCCTGGTCACGACGGAAGAGCAGGCTGGCACTTGGACTCAAAAGGCCGGAAGGTTTTCCACTGGGGACATGGAATCGGAAGCAACTACTGGGATCTTCTTCCTTTCGGAAACCGGGATGCATACGCGACGATATTGCTTTACAGAACCCTGCTGCGCATGGCCGAGCTTGAAGAAGCGATCGCTGAGAACCCGTCTTGGAATGTGCCACGCGGGGCTTTGAGCTTCGACCCCAAGCGGCTCAGAACTCTTGCGGCAGAGGTTAAGGAACGATTCAACAAGCTTTTCTGGAACCCTGAAACAGGCAGGTTCGTTGCGTGCATTGACGCCGACGGCAAGACTCACGATTTCGGGTACACTTTCCTTAACCTCGAAGCCGTTCACTACGGAATAGCTACTGATTCGAAGGCCCGGGCGATTCTCGACTGGATTGAGGGCAAGCGCATTGTTGAAGGCGACACCTCTACAGGTGCGGATATCTACCACTTCAGATTTGCACCGAGAGCCACGACAAAGCGGAACATAAGCTGGTACTTCTGGGCGTGGAGTGCTCCTGAGGCTATCCCGTTCGGCGGCCAGGTGCAGGACGGAGGTGCGGTACTGGGCTTCAGCTTTCATGACTTGTCCGCGCGCTTGGCGGTAAGAGGGCCTGCAAACGCTTGGCATCGATTGGAAGAGATCCTCAGCTGGTACCGGGATGTGCTGCGGGCGGGAGGTTACAGGCGCTACTACGCCGACGGCACGCGCGGAACGCTGCAAGGCGGCGGGCGCCCGGGCGGTCTGGGAATCGACAAGGAGTTCATCGAAAGCATTCTGGTGCCTCAGATAATGCTTTATGGTTTTGCAGGCTTCGAGCCCACACCGGCCGGAATCTCGCTTAAGCCTTCGTTGCCCGAAACAATACCCGAGCTTGAAATCAGGCCTATCCGCTACCGCAACCTGATTCTTTCAGTCAAGGTGCGCAAGCACAGCGTTAGAGTAGCTTGGCAAGGCTCTTGTGTTGAACCTCTCACCTTGTCCCTGCCGCCCGGCAGGTGGTCTTGCAGTCCGAAAGGCGGGCAGGTCCGCGTTAAGCGGATCTCACCCTCTTCGTTTACATTCCTGCCGCTCGGCCCCGGAGAAATCGCGTGCTCCAGGACCGGGGAAAGCCGGTGAAAAGCCCCCTGCGCGCATTCAAGCGCCGCTTTCAACCTCGTCGTCCGTGGGCAACGGGCGCCCTTTGGTCTCAGGAGCCCAAATAAGCACTATGAAACCGAGCAGGTAGACCAAAGCGAACGCCGCCATCGCGGTTCTGAAGTAACCTTTCGCTCCTGCAAGAGCTGCATCGATCGGGATCTTAAAGAGCATGATCGTTGCTGCAACCACCCGCCCCACGTTGTAGCAAAAGCCGGTTCCGGTGCTGCGCAGCCTCGTGGGATAAAGCTCAGGGAAGTATATGGCGTAACCCCCGAAAAGCGCCAAGGTAGCGAACCCCAATATGAAATACATGGGATATACCTGCCACTCGGAGCCTAGGAACAGGAATACTCCGCTTACAACGACCCAGCCTATGAAGAACGCAAGCCCGAAGGCCAATCTCCTGCCCAGCCGGGTCGCGACATAGGTAAAAGCCACCATGCCGAAGAACGCGCCTATATTCTGAATGATAAGCCCGTTGCTCTTCAGATTGGAAAGTTCTTTATCGGAAAGCTGGCCCTTGAAGACATCTTGAATAAGCTCGGGGCTCCAGAAGCCTATTCCCCATAACCCGATCACGCCGATAACAGCAAGCGAGACCCCTACGAAAGTATTGCGGCGCCAGCGTTTCGTGCCGAAAAGGCTTTTCAGATCGCCCAATTGACGGTCAAGCCTGCTTGCCGCATCTTCACGGGCCTGTCGCCATGCAGGGGGCTCCTCTATGCTCCGCATTATAAGCACGGCGAGAAGCGCCGGGATCGTTCCCACGAAAAACAACAGCCGCCAGCCCATCACCCCGTCTTGAAATAGACCGTCCAGATAAAAGCTCTCGGGCCTGATGACAAATCGGGCGATCACGTTCCCCAAGACGTTACCCACGGCGGACAGCGCCTGGAAAAGTCCCAAGGCAGTGGCCCGCGCGTGATCCGGCATGGTTTCGGCGATCAGGGTGGCTGCTGTCGCGAATGCTCCTCCTATGCCGCAGCCCATGATAAAGCGGTATATGCAGAAGTCGTATACAGAGACGGATAAGCCTGACAAACCCGTGAAAACCGAATACATGCTTATCGTTATGGCAAGCGTTTTGACCCGCCCCAGTTTGTCTCCGTAGATACCGAAGAAAAAGCCTCCCACAGACCAGCCGAAGATCATAAGCGCGGTGGCCAGGTTGCCGAATCGGTTCACCAAGTTCTCTTCAGCGCTCTTAATCCGCTAGTTCGTGCGATTTTCAATCTCCTGCGCGCGTTTACCCGGATCAAGCTTCCCTGCTTCGCTCTCGCTTTGGACTTCCTTCTCCGCCTCTGAGCGCAGCCGTGGCAGCTCCTCCTTGCGGTACTCTTCGATTTCCGCCTTAAGAAGCGCTGAAACGGCGTTCTGCCGGGACCGCACGAAGATCTGCTGGTCCATGCAATCGAACATCCAGCTCATTACAGCAACGAGCAGTACCCAGTAGTGATACCTTGTGAGGCCCTCATACCACCGTCTCTTGCCCGTGCCCTGTACGCTCATAGGTTCTCTCCTTCTGTTGCGTCCTGCACGCGGGTCGCGGAAGGGAAAAACACTCCCGGGCCATCGAGGCCGCAGTGTCAGGGAGTGTAACAACAGCCTGCAGAGGCACGCAAGAGGCGCAACGCACCCGGAGCACAGGCCGCCTACGGGGTTTCCGGTGGGGTACGGAATACTTGTTCCCGAGAAAGGGCAGGATAAGACCCTCGACTCAGGGGACTTTTACCGCCTCCGGAGCACGCGCGGCAGGTCTTCTCAGGACAATCTATCGCCAGTAGGCGTCTCTGACCGGAAGAATAAGCGCCCTGTTGTATGCAGGCTCACTGCCGATTGTCGTACAGCGATGGACTATATATACATCAGCTCCAGGCCTGCCGTCGTGATAAACTATGGGTCTCGCTGAAGAAGTCCAATACGCACGCCACTTGAGCCTGAAAGGAGGCGTTTCTTCCGAGAAGAGCTCGACGGCAGGCACAGTCATAATGGAGAACAACTCAAAGAGATTCGGAAGCCTCCAATCACTATATCCTGCAAACTCGAGCTCCTCGCAATACTTCAGAGCCTGCTGCCAAATCACCGCGCCTTCTTCGTTAGGATCGTAACGTGCAGGGGGCATGGGAGGCTTCTTGAACCA